>NZ_JABEMG010000005.1 GCF_013004695.1 Promicromonospora citrea | reverse complement strand
CTGTTCCGGGGGCGGCGGGGGCGGCGGCGGGATGGTGCCGGACATCGGGTAACTCCCTCAGGTCAAAACGGTCGGTCTGGGCGACCGCGCTCGATCGTACACAAACGCGTTACTCGCTGTTACTCCTGCATGGCATGATCGACGAGTCGTCGCAGGTAGTTCACAGACCGGACGACGAATCACCCGACGGGCGCGCCGAACGGCGCGCGGGGCGTCGTCCGGCGCCCACGAGAAGACAGACGTGGAGGGCCTGTGCCCGGAGAGAACCTGACCCGCGCCGAGGCGGTCGAGCGCGCCGGCGTCGTGGCGGTCGAGTCGTACGAGATCGCGCTGGACCTGACCACCGGTCCCGACACCTTCGCGTCCACGACCACGGTGCGGTTCACCGCCACCGAGGGGGCGTCCACCTTCGTGGACCTGGTCGCGCCGACCGTGCGGTCGGTGGTGCTGAACGGACGCGAGCTGGACCCGGCGGCCGTGTTCGCCGACTCGCGCATCGCCCTGGAGGGGCTGGCCGCCGACAACGAGCTCGTCGTCGTGGCCGACTGCGGCTACACCAACACCGGCGAGGGCCTGCACCGCTTCGTCGACCCGGTGGACGGCGAGGTGTACCTCTACACCCAGTTCGAGGTGCCGGACGCGCGCCGCGTGTTCGCCTGCTTCGAGCAGCCCGACCTCAAGGCCACCTTCCAGTTCACGGTGACGGCGCCGGCGGGCTGGGAGGTCGTCAGCAACGAGCCGACGCCCGAGCCCGTGCCCGCGCGCCACGCGACCGACAGCGACGTCGAGGCCGCCACCTGGGCCTTCGAGCCCACGGGCCGCATCTCGACCTACATCACGGCGCTCGTGGCCGGCCCGTACGCGGTGGTGCGGTCGTCGCTCACGTCGTCGGACGGCCGCGAGATCCCGCTCGGCGCGTTCTGCCGGAAGTCGCTCTCGGAGCACTTCGACGCCGACTACATCTTCGACAAGACGCGCCAGGGCTTCGAGTTCTACGAGTCGACGTTCGGCGTGCCGTACCCGTTCACCAAGTACGACCAGCTCTTCGTGCCCGAGTACAACATGGGCGCCATGGAGAACGCGGGCTGCGTGACCTTCACGGAGTCCTACGTCTTCCGCTCCAAGGTGACCGACGCCGTGCGCGAGCGCCGCGTGGTGACGATCCTGCACGAGCTGGCCCACATGTGGTTCGGCGACCTGGTCACCATGAAGTGGTGGAACGATCTCTGGCTCAACGAGTCGTTCGCCGAGTACGCCTCGACGCTCGCCACGGCGGAGGCGACGGAGTGGGAGGCGGCCTGGACCACGTTCTCCGCCATGGAGAAGTCGTGGGCCTACCGCCAGGACCAGCTCCCGTCCACGCACCCGATCGTCGCGGAGATCAAGGACCTGGAGGACGTCCAGGTCAACTTCGACGGCATCACCTACGCCAAGGGCGCGTCCGTCCTCAAGCAGCTCGTCGCGTGGGTCGGGCGCGAGGCCTTCGTCGCGGGTGTCTCCGCCTACTTCGCGAAGCACGCGTGGGGCAACACCGAGCTCACCGACCTGCTCACCGAGCTCGAGGCCACCAGCGGCCGCGACCTCACCGCGTGGTCCCGCCTCTGGCTCGAGACCGCGGGCGTGAACACCCTGCGGCCCGTAATCGAGACCGACAGCCACGGCCGCATCATGTCGTTCGTCGTCGAGCAGACGGCGCCCGCCGAGTGGCCCACGCTGCGCCCGCACCGTCTCGGCATCGGCTTCTACAGCCTGTCCGACGCCGGTGAGCTGGTCCGTACCCGCTCCGTCGAGGTGGACGTCGACGGCCCGGCGACCGACGTCGAGGAGCTCCTCGGCCTCGACCGCCCCGCGCTCGTGCTGCTCAACGACGGGGACCTCGCGTACGCGAAGATCCGGCTCGACCCCGCCTCGCTGCGGGTCGCGCTCGAGCACCTGCCCGACATCGTCGACCCGCTGGCCCGCTCCCTCGTGTGGGGCTCGGTCTGGGACTCGGTGCGCGACGGCGAGGTGCCCGCGTCCGAGTACGTGCGCCTCGTGCTCGGCGGCATCGCCCGCGAGACCGAGTCGACGACGCTGCGCACCACGCTGAACCAGCTCGTGCTCGCGGCCAAGCAGTACGTCGCGCCCGAGAAGCGCGCCGAGACGCTGGCCGAGGTCGGCGACCGCCTGTGGGCGCTGGTCGGCGAGGCGGAGCCCGGCTCGGACACCCAGTTCCAGCTGGTGAAGTTCTTCGCGCACGTCGCCTCGACGCCGCAGCACGTGACGGCGCTCTCCGGCCTGCTCGACGGCTCGGTGACCCTCGACGGCCTCGAGATCGACACCGACCTGCGCTGGGAGCTGCTCGAGGGCCTCGTGCTCAACGGCGCGGCCGGCGACGAGGAGATCGACGCCACGCTGGCCGCCGACGACACCGCGACGGGCCGCCAGTCCGCCGCCCGCGCCCGCGCCGCCACGCCGACGGTCGAGGGCAAGCTCGCCGCGCTGTCGTCCGTGGTCGAGGCCACCGACGTGCCGAACGCGATCATCCGGAACACCGGCCTCGGGTTCCTGCACGTCAACGACCCGGCCGTGCTCGCCGACGTCGTCCAGCCGTACCTGGACGCCGTGCTGAAGGTGTGGAACGAGCGGTCGTACCACATCGCCGAGGAGATCATCGAGGGGTTCTACCCGGCTCCGCTCGCCTCGCCCGAGCTGCGTGACGCCACGGCTGCGTGGCTCGACCGGAACGCCGACGCCCCGGCGGCACTGCGTCGGCTGGTCGTGGAGGCGCTGGCGGGCACGGAGCGAGCCCTCCGGGCCCAGTCCACCGACGCCTGACCCCTCCCGCCGAGGTAGTCACGTGGCGAGGTAGTCAGCCGGCGAGGTAGTCACGTGGCGAGGTAGTCACGAGACCGGCCGCGTCCGCGAACGGAAGGAGCCCGCCGACCCGTGGCCGGCGGGCTCCTTCTGTCTGCCCGTCTCAGACGGGGACGAGTGCGGGCGCCGGAGCGGCTCCGGGGCTCCGGCGGCTGCACGGCGGTAGAAGTCTCCGACCCGGTCCACGAGGTCCTGGAACTCGACGGTCTCGTCCCAGACGACGCTCCCGACGCGCCATCCGGCCCGCTCCACGCCTGCGGCGCGCTCCGCCTGACGGGCACGCGCCGCGACCGGGTCGCCGAGCTCTCCCGAGAACTTCACCTCGCCGTCGAACTCCAGGCCCGCCCTGATCGCCGGCCACCCGACGTCGAGCCACGCCGTGGCTCCGGGTAGCCGAACCGGCACCTGCACCTCGGGCTCGGGGAGCCCCGCCATGATCGCGGCGAGGCGAACCAGGACCTCGCCCGGGGAGGCGCAGTCCGGGTCGCACAGCACCATGACCTTTCGCGCCTGGACGACACCCCGTCCGCGGGCGCGACTCTCGAGGATCTCCTCGACGACGACGGGGCTGGCGCCCCGGCGGAACCCCGCTGTTGCGGCGACGACGGCGCAGGGCAGCGAGGCGGTGCACGCGACGTCGACGATCGTGCGCTCGAGCGAGCTGACGGGTACGCCACCCAGCACCGTCCGGTGGCTGTCCGGCAGCGCCCTGGACCAGTGACGCCGGAGCCGTCCCTCGTGGCGGACCGGAGGGTTGTACGTCTGCGTGATGTGGACGAGGCCGGGATCGCGATACGTCCAGAGGCCGTGCAACCGCGCCGCGGTGGTGTGGCTCAGCCAGCACTCGACGTCCAGCGCCTCGACCACGCCGCGGACCTGCGCGAGGAAGTCGGCGTCGAACGGCCGGAGGTCGTGGTCCACCGCGACGTAGACCCCGCGGCGGACGCGCACGGCCCGCTCCGCCTCGACAGCGCCGACCAGCGTGGGGCGGCTCCTCTTGTCGTACGCGAGGGCGGGCGGCAGGTCGGGTGGGGCGTCGTCGGCCGAGGAGAAACGGGCGTGCGGGGCTTGGCCGGTGGTGAGGGCACGGATCTGGAAGGCGATCCGGCGCAGCGCAAGGACATGGGGCGGCGTGGTCATGCCTCGATGGTGCGACAGGCGGGTGCCGGCTCCACGCGCCGGCACCCGCCTGTGGATATCGCGGGCCCTGGGGGTGTGTTCCCCGCCCGAGCCCGCGGTGCCCGGGGTCTGTCGTCGAACTGACTACCTCGCCAAGTGACTACCTCGGCGGGGGTTACCAGATGCGGACGCGGGCTTCCGGGGCGAGGTAGAGGGCGTCGCCCGGCTGGACGTCGTACGTCGTGTAGAACTCGTCCACGTTGCGCACCACGCCGTTGCAGCGGAACTCGTTGGGGGAGTGCGGGTCCGTCGCGAGACGGCGCAGCACCTCCTCGTCGCGGCCCTTCGACTGCCACACCTGCGCCCAGCCGAGGAAGATCCGCTCCAGGGCGGTGAGGCCGTCGATCACCGGCGCCTCCTCCAGCGGCTTGCCGAGGGCGATCCGGTACGCCTTGATCGCGATCGACAGGCCGCCCAGGTCGCCGATGTTCTCGCCGATCGTGAGGCTGCCGTTGACGTGCGCGCCGGCCTCGTCCGAGCCGGAGCCAGAGTCCGACCCCGAGCCCGGTCCGGTACCCGCGCCCGCGAGCTGCGCCGGGACGAACGCGTCGTACTGGGCGATCAGTGCGCGCGTGCGCGTCTCGAACTCGGCGCGGTCGGCGTCGGTCCACCAGTCCTCCAGGCGGCCGTCGCCGTCGTACTTGGAGCCCTGGTCGTCGAAGCCGTGGCCGATCTCGTGCCCGATGACGCCGCCGATCCCGCCGAAGTTGACGGCGTCGTCCGCCTCGGGGTCGAAGAACGGGGGCTGCAGGATCGCCGCGGGGAAGACGATCTCGTTCATCCCGGGGTTGTAGTACGCGTTGACGGTCTGCGGCGTCATGAACCACTCGTCGCGGTCCAGCGGCCTGCCGATCTTGGCGAGCTCGTAGTCCTGGTCGAACGCGTTGGACCGGCGCACGTTGCCCACGAGGTCCGCGGGGTCGACCTCGAAGCCCGAGTAGTCGCGCCACTTGACGGGGTAGCCGACCTTCGGCGTGAACTTCTCGAGCTTGGTCAGGGCCTTGGCCTTGGTCTCGTCCGTCATCCAGTCGAGGTTCTCGATGGACTCGCGGTAGGCGGCCACGAGGGCCTCGACCAGCCGGTCCATCCGCTCCTTGTGCGACGGCGGGAAGTGCCGCGCGACGTACTGCTCGCCCACGGCCTCGCCGAGCGCGCCCTCGACCAGGGCGACGCCGCGCTTCCACCGCTCGCGGACCTCCTGCGCGCCCGTGAGGGTGCGGCCGTAGAAGTCGAAGTTCGCCTCGACGATCTCGTCCGTGAGGTACGGCGCGCGGGCGCTGATCACGTGGTACGCCGTCCAGAGCTGCCAGTCCTGGAGGGGGAGATCCTGCCAGAGGGCGGCGAAGCCCGTGGCGAAGCTCGGCTCGCGCACCACGAGCTGGTCGAACGCACCGGCCGGCACGCCGAGCGCCGCGGCCCACGCGGCCCAGTCGAAGCCGGGTGCCGAGGTGGTGAGGTCGGCGAGCGTCGTCGGGTTGTAGGTGAGCGTCGCGTCGCGGTCGCGCACCACGTCCCAGTGGTGGCCGGCGAGCCGGGTCTCGAGCTCGACGACGCGCGCCGCGGCGTCCTCCGCGGTGACGCCGAACGTCTCCTCGGCGCCGCCGAGACGGAGCATCCTGGCCACGTGCGGCTGGTACGCCGCACGGATGGGCTCGTACTGCTCCTCGCGGTAGTACGCCTCGTCGGGCAGGCCCAGGCCGGACTGGCGCAGGTAGACGACGTACTTCTCGGGGTCGGCGGCGTCGTTGTCGACCCAGAAGCGGACGGCCGCCGCGCCGCCGGTGCGCTGCAGGGTGCCGAGCGCGCGGGTGAGGGCGGCGACGTCGGTGGCGGCCCGGACCAGAGCGAGGTCCTCGTCGAGCGGCGCGGTGCCGAGCGCGGCGATGCGCTCGGTGTCCATGAAGCTCGCGTACAGGTCGCCGATGAGCGAGCCGGCGGGCGCGTCCTGGATGATCTCCCGGACGTGCACCTCCGCCTGGTCGTACAGGGCCCGGAAGGCGCCGTCCATGGCGCGGTCGGCGGGGATCTCGTAGGTGTCGATCCACCGCCCGTTGACGTGGCGGTACAGGTCGTCCTGCGGTCGGGTGTCGGGGTCGAGGGCGTCGAGGTCGATGCCCGACGTGAGGCCCGTGGCGTCCGTGGTCATTGCGCCAGGGTACGCAAGACGCCCGCCGCGCGGTCACCCCGTCGTGCGGTCTGTCGGCACGTCGCCGCCGTGGTTCTTCCGGAGGAGCAGGCACAGGCTGCTCACGACGAGGAACGGCAGCCCCAGGACCAGGCTCGCCTGCCAGCAGACGACGGCGACCGCGTACTGGGCGACCACGCGCCCCACCCGGCGGCGCCCGGGGCGCAGCCAGATCCACACCGCCAGGCCGCCGACGACCAGGGGCAGCACCACACCGACCACGGGACGGTCGTACCAGAGGTCTCCGGCCGAGGCGTCCACCAGGTAGGCGGCCGTGGAGAGCACGCCGAGCACGCCCGACGCGGCCAGGGCGCGGGACGGCGGGCGCGTGGGGCGCTGCTCGTCGGGTGCGGTGCCGGACATGACGCTCCTTCTCGCGGGGGATCGGCCCGGTGATCATGGCCCCGACGTCCCGGGACCCCTCCCGGCGGACAGGTGGGCACCGCGGGATGAGAGAAGATAGGGGCATGCGCCTGCACATCGCCGCCGACCACGCCGGGTACGACCTCAAGCAGCACCTGGTGGAGCACCTCACCGCCTCCGGGCACGACGTCGTCGACCACGGGGCCCACGAGCTCGACCCCCAGGACGACTACCCCGCGTTCTGCATCGCCGCCGGCGAGGCCGTCGTCGCCGAGCCGGGCTCGCTCGGCATCGTGATCGGCGGCTCGGGCAACGGGGAGCAGATCGCCGCGAACAAGGTCACCGGGGTCCGCGCCGTCCTCGCCTGGTCGATCCAGACGGCGAAGCTGGGCCGCCAGCACAACGACGCCAACGTCATCGCCGTCGGCGGCCGCATGCACTCGCTGGAGGAGGCGACGTCGTTCGTCGAGGCGTTCGTGGCCGAGCCCTTCAGCGGCGACCCGCGGCACCAGCGCCGCATCGACCAGCTCGCCGACTACGAGTCGACGCGTGCCTGAGGGACATACCGTCCACCGCCTCGCGCGGACGTTCACCACGCTGTTCGACGGCCGGCCCCTGCGGGTCAGCAGCCCGCAGGGGCGGTTCGCGGATGGCGCCGCCGTGCTCGACGGCCGCCGTCTGGTCGCGAGCGAGGCGTGGGGCAAGCAGTTCTTCCTGGGCTTCGGCGAGGGCGAGCCGCTCTGGCTGCGCACGCACCTCGGGCTGTACGGCGCGTGGACCTTCGCGGGCGCGCCGGACGCGCCGGAGGTGGCGCACGCGATCGGCGCCCCGCGCCGCCGCATCGGGGAGCGGGAGACGACGCCGGGCGGCCCCGCCGCTGTCGACCCCGCCGGCCACGAGCCCTGGGCGCCGCCCCCGCCCCGGGGCCAGGTGCGCGTGCGCCTGCTCGGCGAGCACGCCGTCGCCGACCTGACGGGCCCCACGGCGTGCGAGGTGATCACGGGCGAGGAGAAGGCGGCCGTCGAGGCGCGCCTCGGCCCCGACCCGATCCGGGACGACGCCGACCCCGCCGCGTTCGTCGCCGCCGTCGGGCGGTCGCGGGTCACGGTCGGGCAGCAGCTCATGGACCAGGCCGTCGTCGCGGGCGTGGGCAACATCTACCGCGCCGAGGCGCTGTTCCGCGCGGGTGTGGACCCGCTCCGGCCCGGCCGCGACGTGCCGGAGGCGGTCGTGCGCGCGATCTGGGACGACCTCGTGGTCCTCATGCGCGACGGCGCGGAGCACGGGGCGATCGTCACGACCCGCCCGGAGCACCGCACCGGCGAGCCGGGGGCGCGGCGGCGCACCCGGCAGAACACCGACGGGAACCCCGACGCCGTGCCCGCCGACCAGGCGTTCTACGTCTACCACCGCGACGGGCTGCCCTGCCGGGTGTGCGGCACGCCGGTGCTGGTCAAGGAGCTCGCGGGCCGCAACCTCTTCTGGTGCCCCACCTGTCAGGTCTGAGGCCTGCCCGGCCGCGAGAACGACCGGGGGGACAGGCGCGGGCCTGAATCCGTCCCCCAGGTCGTTCTCGGAGCGGACCGGCGGTCAGAAGACCCAGGAGGAGCCAGGCGCCACCGGCCAGCCGAACGCCGCGCTCGCCGGGGCCAGGGACTCCGGCCGGTGGACCGTGAGCTGACCCGCCGCGGCGAGCGTCGCGAGCGACGTGCCGCCGAGGTAGGCGGCGCCCAGCTCGCGCACGTCGAGCGACAGGTCGGCGGACGTGTCCGGGGCGAGACGCTCCACCGTGGCCGGGGCGAACGCCTCGGCACGCAGCCGGTAGACCCCGGCGTTCGCGGGCAGCCGGGTGTCCGCGACGGCGAGCGTGACGTCGACGTCGCCCGCGTACCGGCGTCCGGCCAGCGCAGCGGGCACGTCGACGACCCGGACCCACAGGTTGTCCGGCGTGCGGGGGGCCGCGGCGCGCAGGTTCACCAGGAGCCGGGTGATCACGTCGTCGACGGGCAGGATGAACGGGCTCACCTCGGTGGTCAGGTCGAGGTCGAGCAGGGCGCCCCACAGCGCACGCGCCGCGGCGGCGTCGAGGGCGACGACCTCGCCCGCGCTCACCGTGCCGCGCGGCCCCGTGGGCTCCCAGGACAGGCTGCGGCGGAACATGACGTACCCGCGCGGCTCGCCGTCGAGCTCCACGAGCAGGATCCGCCGGGACTCGCGCCCGCCGCGGTGCAGGGGCGCGTCGTCCCACAGCACGGTCTGCAGCTCCTCGGTCTCGCGCGTGACCCACCCGGGCCGGTTGAGCCCTGGGACGCCCGCGGGCGCGGCGCCGGCGGCACGGTGCAGCCGGTCGACGATCGCGCCGTGCCGCTCGCGGGAGGCGACCTCGACGCGGACCGTGTGGCGCTCGGCGCCGGGCACGTCGCGCAGGGCGGCCCCGCGCGGGATGTCGAGCCGCAGGTCGTTCGCCGCGTGGCCGTAGCCGAACCGGCCGTAGATCGCGGCCTCGGCCGCGAACAGCGCGCTCAGGGGCTCGCCCCGCTCGACGCAGCGGGCCAGGTGCAGGTCGATCATCGCCGTGAGCAGGCCGCGCCTGCGGTGCTGCGGGTGCACGCCGACCCAGGTCAGCCCCGCCGTCGGCAGCTCGCCGCCGGGCACGGGGAACCGGCGGAAGGGGTAGGACGCGTGCAGCGCGGCGAGGCCGTCGGCGCCGCCCGCCACGACGCCCACCGTGCGGTCCCACGACAGCGGCGAGGGGAGCGCCTCGAGGTCGTCGGCCGAGTGGCTGGACGGGAAGGCCCAGGTGTCGAGCTCGACGACCTGCCGGCGGTCGGCCGGGGTCAGCTCGCGCCAGGCGTACCCGGCGGGCAGCGGGATCCGGGGATGCGTCATGCCCCGATCGTCGCACCGTGCCGCAAGCTGATATCCGTCCGGACGGGCCGCGCCGGGTCGCCGCCGTGCAGGGCGCGCCACAGGCTCCCGGAGAAGTGCCCGGCGGACCGATGTCGGAGACCGCAGCTAGCATCGCGGCGTGACGAGAACCCCCTCGACGAGAGCCCCCGAGGAGCGGCACGCGGCGACCGAGGAGTACGCCGTCGCCGTGCTCGACGTCGTGCGCCGCATCCCGTCCGGGCGGGCGATGACGTACGGGCTGGTCGCGGAGATCGTCGGCGAGCGGCTGGGCCGGGGCGGACCGCGCCAGGTCGGCAACGTCATGGCGGGCTCGGGGAGCCGCTACGCCCACCTGGTCCCCGACGACGCCCCGCCCGACGGCGACGACGCCCCGCCCGACGACGGCGTCCCCTGGTGGCGCGTCGTCAACGCCGCCGGGTCGCCCCCGCAGCGGCACCTCTCCGAGGCGCTCGACGCGCTGCGCGCCGAGGGCTGCCCCCTGACCCGGGACGGCCGCCGGGTCGACCTGCGCCGCGCCGTCTGGTTCCCCGACGCCCGCTGAGCGGTCAGCGAGGGGCCGACGTCGGGGCCACGCGGGAGAAGGCCGCAGCGGCCGCGGCGCGGGCGCGGCCCGCGACCGTGCGGTCCTGGGTCGCCGCGAGCAGGGCCAGGACCGACGACGGGTCGCCCTGCACGAGCAGCGTCGTGATCGCGGTGCTCTCCCAGGTCGGCAGCTCGCGGCGGATCTTGTCGACCGGCCCCACCAGCGCGATCTCCTCGACGAGCTGCGTCGGTACCGCGGCGGCGGCCTCGTCCTTGCGTCCGGCCAGGTACAGCTCCTGCACCTTGTCGAGGGGCTCGGCGTACCCCAGCCGGTCGAGCGACTGCTTGTGGAAGTTCGCCTCCTTGGCGCCCATGCCGCCCGCGTACAGCGCGATGTACGGGCGGATGACGTCGGCGGCGGCCTCGACGTCGTCCCGGACGACGACGGGGACCGTCGCGCACACCTCGAACCGGTCGGACGGCGACCGCTCGGCCGACCGGGCGTCGAACCCTTCGGCGAGCAGCGCCCGGAACTCGGCGTCCATGCGCGGGGCGTAGAAGCCCGCCATCCAGCCGTCGGCGATCTCGGCGGCGAGCGCGACGTTCTTCGGTCCCTGTGCGGCCAGCACGATCGGGATCTCCGGGCGGTACGGGTGCACGGTCGGCTTGAGGGCCTTGCCGAGCCCCGTCGCCCCCGGCGTCTCGGGGGCCAGCGGGAGCTGGTAGAAGGACCCGTCGTGCGTGACGGGGGCCTCGCGGCGCATCACCTGGCGCACGATGTCCACGTACTCGCGCGTGCGGGCCAGCGGCCGCTTGTACGGCTGCCCGTACCAGCCCTCGACCACCTGCGGGCCCGAGGCGCCGAGCCCGAGCACGAAGCGGCCCCGGGACAGGTGGTCCATGGTGAGCGCCTGCATGGCGGTCGCCGTCGGCGTGCGCGCCGAGAGCTGGGCGATGCCGGTGCCCAGGCGGACGTTGCGGGTGCGGGAGCCCCACCAGGCCAGCGGCGAGAAGGCGTCGGAACCGTACGCCTCGGCGGTCCACACCGAGTCCAGCCCCAGCCGGTCGGCGGCCAGGATGAACTGCTGGATGCCCTTCGGGGGCTTGCGGGACCAGTAACCGGTCTGGATGCCGATGCGCATGGGTTCACCTCGTCGTGGGGACGGCTTACCCGGGACGGCGCGTCCCAGGTACTGCGCACACCCTACCGGTCCCTTCGCCCGTCCCGCCTACCCCTCCTCCTGCCGAGCCCGCTCCGCCATGGTGGTGAGCAGCGCTGCCGCCTCCGCGGCGCCGCCCACCGTGACGACGAAGGTGCGGCCCGCGGTCCGCTCGACCACGAGGGCCTCGCCGCGGCGCAGGACCATGCCCGTGCGGCCCGAGCCGTCCACGGCCACCCGCCAGCCCCAGCCGCCGAAGTCGCCCAGCGGGTTGACGGTCGCCACGGACGCCCGGACCACCTCGTCCGCCGGGATGTGCGTCCGCGGCAGGCCCAGCGCCGAGCGCACCGTCAGTCCCGACGCGTCGACGCGCACCGTGACGGCCGCGATCGTCAGCGTGAGCAGCACGACGAGCACCGAGACCCCGAGCAGCACCCACGTCCGGCTGAGGACCGCGGCAGCCAGGGTCGCGAGCACCACGGCCACCTCGATGACGACGGCGGTGCGGGCGACGGTCGACCGGCCGATCCACGCGGCCCGCTCCCCGGGCGCCAGGTCCGCGCGCCCGGCACCGGACACGACCGGCCCCGTGGCCGGCTGACGCGGGTCGGCGGGCACGAGCATCGCCGCGACCAGAGCGAGCACGCCGGGGCCGACGACGGCGGCGACCAGCACCCAGCCCGGCGTCAGCGCCTGCGCCGCGTCCGCCAGCCCCCGCTGCGCCCACAGGCTCCCGGTGAGCACGGTGCCGAGGAAGCCGCCGATCCACACGTTCAATCCCACCGAGAGGCGGCGCGCGCTCGCCGTCCTGCCGCCGAAGACGCCGATCGCGCTGAAGAGCGCCACCAGCAGCACGCCCGTCACCACGAGCGCCGTGACGAAGGCGCCGAGCGACATGAACCCGTCCGGCCCGCCACCACCCGACCAGTGGGTCGCGACGGGGTCGGGCAGGCTGTCGCGCCAGGACAGGGCCAGGCCTGCGGCCGCGCCGAGCAGCGAGAGGCCGCACAGCGCGCTGATCGCGACCTGCCCCGCGTAGGTGTGGCCAAGTCGTCGGTGCAGCAGGATTCCCGTGGTCATCTCATCGCCTCCTTGACGAGGGTCGCCGTCGCGTCGGGGGAGAGGTGCGCCGCCCGTGCGGCGCGGATCAGCTCGGCCATCGCCCGCTCGACGGCCGAGAGGTCCTGCTCGGTGCGGCCCGTCACGACGGTCCCGCGGCCCCGGCGCAGGTCGACCAGGCCCTCGTCCCGCAGCACCTGGTACGCCTTGAGCACCGTGTGGACGTTGACGTCGAGCGCCTCGGCCAGCTCGCGCGCCGCCGGCAGACGCTCGCCGTGGGCGAGGTGCCCCTTGGCGACGCCCACGCGCACCTGGGCGACGAGCTGCTCGAAGAGCGGCTCGTCGCTGCTGGGATCGATCCGGAACATCACAGGTCAATGCTACTTGCTCTACTCCAACTAGAACAAGTACTCGCTGAGAACTGGTGTCCGTGCCGAGATCTGGCGGTGCACCACCAGATCTCGGCACGGACCCCAGATCTCAGCGATCCGACGAGCGCGCCGTCAGATGATGTACTCGATGAGCTCCGACGGGTCCTCCGTGCGAGAGCGCTCCGTGACAGGCGCGTTCGGCACCCGGATCCGCGCGGGGATGCCGACGGCGACGGCTCCCGCGGGCACGTCCTTGACCACCACGGCGTTGGCGCCGATCTGCGCGTCGTCCCCGACCCACACCGGCCCGAGCACCTTGGCGCCCGCCCCGACCGTCACGCGGTCGCCCAGGGTCGGGTGCCGCTTGCCGCGGTTCAGGGACCGGCCGCCGAGCGTCACGCCGTGGTACAGCATGACGTCGTCACCCACCACCGTGGTCTCGCCGATCACGACTCCCATGCCGTGGTCGATGAACAGCCGGCGGCCCAGCCGGGCGCCGGGGTGGATCTCGATGCCCGTCGTCGCCCGCGCGAGCTGGGAGAGCAGGCGCGCGGGCAGCCGCAGCGCGGGGTTGCGCCACAGCCGGTGTGCCGCACGGTGCGCCCAGAGCGCGTGCACGCCCGGGTAGGCGAGCGCGACCTCCAGGCGCGACCGTGCGGCGGGGTCGTGGGCGCGCGCGGCGTCCAGGTCCTCGACGAGGGCCCGGACCAGCGCGCGCACCCCGGCCATCAGTCGACCAGGCCCTCGAACAGCGGCGTCGACAGGTAGCGCTCGCCGAAGTCGGGCACGACGACGACGATCGTCTTGCCGGCGTTCTCCGGGCGCTTCGCGACCTCGAGCGCGGCCGTCAGGGCGGCGCCGGACGAGATGCCGACGAGCAGGCCCTCCTCCTGGGCGGCGCGGCGCGCGAGCTCGATGGCCGAGCCGACGTTCACGTCGATGACCTCGTCGTACACCGTGGTGTCGAGGATCTCGGGCACGAAGTTCGCGCCGATGCCCTGGATCTTGTGCGGTCCGGGGGCGCCGCCGTTGAGGATCGGCGACTCCTCGGGCTCCACCGCGACGACCTTGACCTCGGGCTTGCGCTCCTTGAGCACCTGACCGACGCCGGTGATGGTGCCGCCCGTGCCGATGCCGGCCACGACGATGTCGACGGCGCCGTCGGTGTCGGCCCAGATCTCCTCCGCGGTGGTCTCGCGGTGGATCTTCACGTTGGCCTCGTTGGCGAACTGGCGGGCCAGGATGGCGCCCGGGCGCTCCTGCGCGATCCGCTCGGCCGCGGCGACGGCACCCTTCATGCCCTCGGAGCCCGGCGTCAGCACGAGCTCGGCGCCGAACGCGCGCAGCAGCGCGCGGCGCTCCTTGGACATCGTCTCCGGCATCGCCAGGACGACCTTGTAGCCGCGGGCCGCGCCGACCCAGGCCAGGGCGATGCCCGTGTTGCCGGACGTGCCCTCGACGATCGTGCCGCCCTCCTTGAGCTCGCCCGAGGCCTCGGCGGCGTCGATGATCGAGACGCCGATGCGGTCCTTCACCGAGTTGGCCGGGTTGTAGAACTCGAGCTTGGCGAGCACCGTCGCCTCGAGGCCCTCGGTCAGGCGGTTGAGCCTGACGAGCGGCGTGGAGCCGATGAGCTTGGTCGCGTCGTCGTAGATGCGGGCCATTGTTTCTTCCTTCGCTGTGTGGCGGGTGGGGCCTGAGGTCGTGCGTGCCCGACGTCGGCTCCCGGCCGCGCGGAGGCGAGCCGGAGGGCTGGCGAGGGGCGTCTGGAGCAGGGGTCGAGGGCGGAGCGTCACGCGCGCGGCCGTGGCCGGTGCGGCCGGGCGGTCGCGCGCGAGCGCTCTACAGACAGCCTCGGTGGTCGCGGTCGGACACGCACGTCCGGCGCACCGCGGTGGCCGGTCCGACGGCGGTGGGGAGTGCGGAGCGCACGGTGCTCAAGACGTCCTCCCTGCTGAGGCGGCGATGACGCCCCGGGTCCGTGGTCGGTGGCAAGCCTGGGCGGCTCGCCTCGACGAGGTTACGTGGCCGGCTACTCTGAGACAAGATCTGTCTCAGGCATCGATCATATCGATACCTCGTGGAGTGCCGTGCCGGGCGTAGCCTCGGACCGTGAACGAGGCACGGGTCCGCGAGGCCGGCGCGGCGGACGACGCCGTCGTGCTCGGCCTGATGACCGAGTACATGACCTGGGCGCTGGCGACCTTCGAGCGCACCTACGGGTTCGCCATGGACGACGACCCGGCGGGCGGCACGGCCGGGGACGCGCCCGACGCGCGGCACACCGCTGCGGCCCTCGAGCAGTTCCGCCGGCCGTCCGGCGTCGTCGTGCTGGGCGAGGCGGGCGGCGAGCCGGTCGGGGTGGCCGCGCTGCGCGTGCAGCCGGACGGCGCCGCGGAGATCAAGCGCATGTTCGTGCGCCCGGAGCACCAGGGCACCGGCCTGGGCGCCGCGCTGCTCGACCGGCTGCTCGCCGTCGCGCGTGACGACCTGCGCACGCCGCTCGTGCGGCTCGACAGCAACCGCTTCATGGACCGGGCGCACCGGCTCTACGCCTCGCGCGGGTTCGTCGAGCGGGCGCCGTACCCGGGGTCGGAGATCCCGCAGCGGCTGCAGCACCTGTGGCGCTTCTACGAGCTGCGCCTCGGGGAGGGACCCGCAGGCACGGACCGCCGATCCCTGGCTGACCCGGCGTCGCGTGCCTAGGGTCGAGGGGCACACCACCCGCACCACGACGGAGGCACCCATGGCCACGGAGATCCCGGCGATCATCCAGGAGTTCATCGACGCGACCAACGCCGGCGACACCGACCGGTTCGTCGCCACGTTCACCGACGACGCGTACCTCAACGACTGGGGCCGCGAGTTCCACGGGCACGACGGCGTGCGGAGCTGGGACGAGACCGACAACATCGGCATGAAGAGCCACTTCGACCTGGTCTCGGCCGAGGAGGGCGACGAGCCGGGGGCCTGGACGGTCACGATCACCGTGCGCAGCAACCGGTTCAACGGCACGGGCCCGTTCCGGTTCGTGCTCCGGGACGACAAGATCGCGAGCCTCGTGCTCAGCTGAGGGCCTTCACCTCACCACATCGCGACCTGGGCCCCGAGCTCCAGGCCGGCCGGCGTCGTCCGCGCCGACGAGATCGCGAGGTCGCTCTCGCCCTCGGGGAACGCGACGCCCTCGGCGAGGCGGCCGAGGTCCTCGCTGCCGAGCTGCTGCGCCACCGTGGCCACGGGCAGGCTGAGGCCGGCGAACCGCACGGTGTCCGCGCGGACCACGGCGCGGCCCCCCTCGGCGGCGACGTCGAGCAGCAGGTCGACCGTCCGGGTGGAGCCCTGCACGGGCAGCGGCACCTGCGCCACGAGCGTGCCCGACTCCGCCTCGACCTCGAGGCCGGGCAGCTCGGTGGCGTCGCGCGCCATGTCGGTGAGGGCCTCGGGCGCGACGTCGACGCGCAGCGCGGCGTGACCCCTCGCGACCTGCCAGAGGGCGGGCGTGCCGTCGCGCTCGACCGAGACACCCTCCGGCAGGTCGGCCTCGGCGGACCGGAGCCGGTCGTCGATGAGCCCGCGCAGCAGCACCTCGGCCGCGACGACGAGCAGCACCACGACGCCCAGCGCCAGGAGGATCACCAGGCCGCGTCGGCGGCGTCGGGCAGGGGCGGGTGCGGGGGCGGTGGCCGGGCTCGCGGTCATGCTCTCCATCTTCACCCGAGGGATCGGCGGGAGGGGTGGTGAACCGCCGGGCATCAGGTGAGGGAATACACGATCCGGGAGCGCGGACCGCCGGGCGTCCGGTGACGGACGGCCCGGCGGCCCACCGGCCTACCTACCGGGCCGACCGCCGGAGCCCTGCGCGCTCCTGACCCCGCTCGGACCGGGTCAGCCCGTACGCCGCCACCCAGGCGGGCGCGCCGAGGTCACGGGGCAGCGCGTCGGGCCGTACCCGGTGCTCGCGCGCCCAGCGGCGCACGTCGCCCCGGTCCAGGCCTTGCCGCACGAGGATGTCGGGCAGCCCACGCCCCGGTCCGGTGAAGACGGCGGCGGCGAACCGCTGGTAGTCGCGCTGCTGCCCGGTGGGCAGCAGCGGCTCGGTGCGCCGGTCGAGCACGAGCAGCCCGGCGTCGACGCTCGGGCGGGGGCGGAACGCGGACGCGGGGACGCGACGGTCGAGCCGCGGGGCGAACCACGGCCACCACTGGGCCGTGAGCAGGGTCGCGCCGCCCACGGCGGCGCGCTTGCGCGCGACCTCCCACTGCACCACGAGCACGGCGCGCTGCCAGCCGGGCAGCGTGAACAGACGGCGCAGGACGGGGGTCGTGAGGTGGAACGGGACGTTGCAGACGAGGTCGTAGGCCTCGGCCGGCGGCGCGTGCCGCAGGATGTCGCCCCGCGTCACCGTGACGTTGCCGGGGACGACCCGGCTCAGCCGCTCTGCGGAGCGCTCGTCGATCTCGACGGCCTCGACGGGGCGGCCCAGCCGGGCCAGGGGGACGGTCACGGCGCCGCGGCCCGCCGCCCACTCGACGAGCGGTCGGGGCGTGTCGGGGACGAGGTCGACCACGCGGTCGACCACCTGCTGGTCGACCAGCAGGTTCTGGCCCAGCTCGTGGGCGCCGCCCGCGGGCGGACGGGAGGGACGGGTGCGTGTCATCGGGTGCTCCAGGATTCGTCGGGCAGGAATCCGGGCAGCACGAACGCGCCGCCCGGCGGATGCCGGCGGCGCGGAGCACGCGCTGGGTGTGGTGTGCGTTCCGCGCCGCTAGCGGGCGGAACGCTCCCTGATCATGGCGTTCATACGGAGGCGACCCTAGGGGGCGGGCGCGCGCGGCGGCCAGGCTTTTTCGAGCCAGGCCGCCGCGCGCCGGTCCTACTCCGTGCGCAGGCCCTCCGGCCGCGTCAGCCGCCACAGCAGCGGCAGCCCGGCCGCGGTCGTGAGCAGCACCACGACCGCGGCGACGCCCGACGTCGCGCCGACCCCCACCCGGTCGAACGTGAGCGGGGCGTCGACCGCCGTCTGCAGGCCGAGCGCGAGCACGCTGCCCGTGAGGACGGCGAGGCCGAGACCCAGCACGACGGGCACCGCGACCTGCACGAGCACCGACCCGCTCAGGGTGCGGCGGCGCGTGCCGACCGCGACCAGCGCGGCGAGCAGCCTGCGGCGCTCGCGGAGCTGCTCCAGCACGTTGACCAGCAGGCTCGCCCCCACCATGACCAGCAGCGCCACGGTGCCGACCAGCAGCACCTGCCGCATCGTGACGAGCGCGGAGGCGATGCCCTGCTGCGCGATCGACGACGCGTACGCCCGCGGGTCGACCTGCGCGGCCGCGGTCCGCAGGTGGTCGAGCGCGTCGGGCACGGCGGGGTCGAGCGTCGCGTACGTCGTCACGGCGACGACGTCGGGCCGCAGACCGCCCAGGGCCGCGGGCGTGAGCAGGATCCGCGGCGGCCCGCCGCCGTTGAGGGCGGACACGCTGCCCTGGTTCGGCGCGACCGGCCGCGCGGTGTCCGGCAGCGTCCACCGCACCCCGTCGCCCAGCGTCCAGGCGCTGCCCGCGGGCGGTGCCACGGCGCCCTCGGGCACGACGACGAAGACGTCGCCGTCCCTGCACGCGCCGACCTGCGCCTCCTGGGCGAGCACGGCGCACGGGCCGGACTCGACGACGGCCTCGGGCGCGCCACCGGTCGGCTCGGCCCCGATCGAGGTCAGCGCGCCGACGTCGGTCACGCCAGGAGCGGCGGACAGGGCGCGCGTCCAGGTGCCCGCCGGGTCGCCGCCCGCCTGGTCCTCCGGGAAGATGTCCAGCACGCTCGCCTGGTACGTCCGCGTGTCCGCGGCGGCCCCCGCCGTCAGGGCGCCGATCGCGCCCACGAGCCCCTGCAGGGCGATCAGCCCCGCGACCGAGACCGCGACGCCGGACACGGCGCGCACGGCGGTGCCGCTGTCGAGCTGGAGGCGGCGCACCGCGAGGTCCCACGCCACCGGGCCGTTGCCCAGCCGGTGCACGGTGGCCTCCACGAGCCACGGCAGCACCAGCGCGACGCCGGTCAGCAGCAGGACCAGGCCCGCGGCGATCGAGACCTGGGTACCCATGGCGGTGTCGAGCCCGGTGACCAGCGGGTGCAGCAGCGCGAGGCCGGCCAGCGGGAACAGCAGCCGCCACCACAGCCGCCGCCTGCGCGCGCCGCTGCGCCGGACGACGCCGAGCGGCTCCACCACGACCTGGCGCAGCGCGGAGAGCGTGACCAGCACCGTCGTCAGCGGCACGAGCACCACCACGAGCCCGACGAGCGCGGGCGCCGGGCGGACGTCGGCGGGGTAGAAGCTCAGGGAGTCCGGGACGAGCGTGCCGGCGACGCGGCTCACGAGCAGCCAGACGAGCGCCCCGACGCCGAGGCCGAGCACCGCGCCCGTGAGCGTCTCGCCCGCCGCGACCCGGCGGGTCGTCCGGGCGTCGGCCCCGACCAGCCGCAGCGCGGCCAGGCGCCGGTCCCGCGCCTCGCTGCCGAACCGCACCGCCGTGGCGACGAAGATGCCGACGGGCAGCAGCAGCACCACGATGCCGACCAGCGCGAGCAGCACCATGACGGGGCTCACGCCCTCCTCGGGCTGCTGGTCGCCGCCGAAGGAGCTGATCCGGACGGCGGTCTCGCCCGTGAGCCGGTCCGTGCCGAGGTAGAAGGTGAGCTCGTCCGGGCCCGTGAGGCCCTCCGGCCCGATGGTGCCGACGGTCTGCTCGCCCCAGCGCCCGCGCAGCGCCGCGCCGTCGGGCGAGGCGAGCAGCCGCTCCAGGGCGGGGGAGAGCACGACCTCGCCGGGTGCGAGCTGCCGGTCGACACCGGGCGGCAGCGGCGCGTCCGGCGACTCGGGCTGCAGCAGCCTGCCCTCGATCGCCTCGCCCCGGTGCATCGAGCGCACGGGCAGCGTCAGCAGCGTGGGCGCACCCGGCTCGATCACCTGGTCGCTGTTCACCCACCGCTCGGCCGCGCGGTCGGCGCGGGCGTCGAGGACGGCGGGCGCCGACGCCGCGACCAGCAGCATCGCCACGCCCAGTCCGACACCGAGGGAGATCAGCGCGAGCCGCACCCACCCCGAGCGCCCGCCGCTGACGCCCAGCCGCACGCCGAGGGCCAGGTCGGCGACCCACCCCGTCACCGGGCGTACTCCACGGTCCGCACGCGGCCGTCGCGCACCACGGCCTCGCGGTCCGAGTAGGCGGCGACCCGCGCCTCGTGCGTGACGAGCACGACGGCGGCGCCGGTCTCGCGGGCGGCCGCGACGAAGAGCTGCATGACACGCTCGCCGTTGAGGGAGTCCAGGGCGCCGGTCGGCTCGTCGGCGAAGACGACGCGGGGCCGGGTCACGAGCGCGCGGGCGACCGCGACGCGCTGGCCCTGACCGCCCGAGACCTGGCCGGGGCGCTTGGCCGCCACGTCGAGCACCTCGAGCCGCTCGAGCCACGCCGAGGCGCTGCGGTGCGCGGCGCGTCGGCTCGCCCCGTTGAGCCGCAGCGGCAGGGCCACGTTCTCCAGGCACGTGAGCTCGGGGACGAGCTGGCCGAACTGGAACACGAACCCGAGCTCCGAGCGGCGCAGCGCGCTGCGCTCGCTGTCGTGCATGGCGGTCAGGTCGCGCCCGGCGTAGGTGACGCGGCCGGCGTCGGGGTGCAGGATGCCGCCCAGGCAGTGCAGCAGGGTGGACTTGCCGGACCCGGACGGGCCCATGAGGGCGAGCACCTCGCCCGCGTGGACGGCGACGGACGCGTCCTCGAGCGCCGTCGTGGCGCCGAACGAGAGCCTGAGGTGCTCGGCGACGAGCAGGGGTTCGGTGGGCACGGGAGTCTCCTGGGTCGGGGACGGCGGGGTCACGGGCGGACGTGCGCGGCGAGCTGCTGCACGCGTGCGGCGGTCAGCTCGAGCCAGCGCAGGTCCGCCTCGAGGTGGAACAGGGCGTGGTCGCAGACGAGCTGGTCGGCGAGGTCGCCCGTCTCCTTGCGGCGCGTCAGCTCCCGCATGAGCCGCAGGTGCTCGGCGCGCTGGGTGTCGAGCACCGTGGTGGCGTCGTTGCCCGTGAGCAGGGCGAGCACCACCTTGGTGTAGAGCGTGCTCTGCAGGTACGGCTCCGGCTTCTCCGGCTGGGCGAGCCACGACGCGACGTCGGCCACCCCGGCCTCCGTGATCGCGTACCGCTTGCGCTCGGGGCCGGCTCCCGGCTCCGACTCGACCTCGACGAAGCCGTTCCTCAGCAGCCGGGCGAGCGTCGAGTACACCTGCCCGTAGGCGAGCGGCCGGTCGGTGCCGAACCGCTCGTCGTAGGACCGCTTGAGGTCGTACCCGTGGCGGGGACCGTTCTCGAGGAGCCCCAGGAGGGCGCGTCCAACACTCATGCCCGGCACTATACACCCCGTGTATACACCGAGTGAATCGCGTGCCGGCCGCCCGGCGCCCGGTATCGTTGCCCGACGTGACCGTCCTGACCTCCGACGCCCGGCCGGTCGCGGCCGAGGCGGCGCGGCGCCGTAGCATCGCCGTCATCTCCCACCCGGACGCGGGCAAGTCGACCCTCACCGAGGCCCTCGCGCTGCACGCGCACGCCATCGAGGAGGCGGGCGCCGTGCACGGCAAGGGCAACCGCGCCGGCGTCGTGTCCGACTGGCTCGAGATGGAGCAGAAGCGCGGTATCTCCATCACCTCGGCCGCGCTGCAGTTCGCCTACGGCGACGTCGTGATCAACCTGCTCGACACCCCGGGCCACGCCGACTTCTCCGAGGACACCTACCGGGTCCTGACCGCCGTCGACGCCGCCGTCATGCTGCTCGACGCCGCCAAGGGCCTCGAGCCGCAGACGCTCAAGCTGTTCGAGGTGTGCCGCCGCCGCGGGGTCCCCGTCATCACCTTCGTGAACAAGTGGGACCGGCCCGGCCGCGAGGCGCTCGAGCTGTGCGACGAGCTCGAGGAGCGGATCGACCTGCGCCCGACGCCCCTGACGTGGCCGCTCGGCGAGGCGGGCCGGTTCGTCGGCCTGCTCGACCGCGCCTCGGGCGAGGTGCGCACCTACCGGCGCGCGCCGGGCGGCGCGTCGATCGCCGAGGAGACCCTGCTGACCCCCGACGCCGCCGCACGCGAGCTGGGTGACGACCACACCGAGGCCGTCGAGAGCGTGCAGCTCCTCGACCCCGTCGACCGGGAGTCGTTCCTGGCCGGCACCACCTCGCCCATGCTGTTCGGCGCGGCGCTGGCCAACATCGGCGTCCGCCAGCTCCTGGACGCCGTCGTCGCGCTCGCGCCCGCCCCGGGCGCCCGGCCCGACGTCGCCGGCGCGCCGCGCGACGTCGACCAGCCGTTCAGCGGGTTCGTGTTCAAGATGCAGGCGGGCATGGACCCGCACCACCGCGACCACGTCGCGTTCCTGCGCGTGTGCTCGGGCCGGTTCGAGCGCGGCATGGTCGTGACCCACGAGCGCACCGGGCGGCCGTTCGCCACGAAGTACGCGCTGTCGGTGTTCGGGCGGGAGCGGTCGACGGTCGAGGACGCGTATCCCGGCGACGTCGTCGGCCTGGTCAACGCGAGCTCGCTGGCCGTCGGCGACACGGTGTACGACCCGGCCGGCCCCAAGGTCGCGTTCCCGCCCATGCCGGTGTTCGCGCCCGAGCACTTCGCGGCCGCGCGCGTCGCCGACCCGGGGCGGTCGAAGCAGTTCCGCAAGGGCATCACGCAGCTCGAGCAGGAGGGCGTGGTGCAGGTGCTCGTCTCGGAGGTGCGCGGCGACGGCAACCCGATCCTCGCGGCCGTCGGCCCCCTGCAGTTCGAGGTCGCGACGTTCCGTATGGAGCACGAGTTCTCCGCGCCCATCCGGATGGAGACGCTCGGGCTGGGCCTCGCCCGTGAGGTCGCCCCGGCCGACCTGGACACGGTGGCCGCCTACCCGGGCGTCGAGGTCGTGCGTCGTGGCGACGGCACGCCGCTCGTGCTGCTGCGCGACGTCTGGCACGCCCGCGCGTTCGAGCGCGCGCACCCCGGCGTGCCGCTGATCCCGCTGGTGGCCAGCGGGGTCTGACCCGGGCCCGGCGCGTCCGGCCCTGCCTGCCGTGGCGTGTCGGTGGTGCGCACTACGGTCGTGCCATGACGACGCCCCACCCGACGCCGTACCGGCCCGCGGCCGAGCCGCCGCCGGGCACGCCCGGCTCCGCCCGCCCGCCGCGCTGGCTGCCGCGCGCGCTCGTCATGGCGGTCGTCGCCGTGTTCCTCGGCATCTTCGTGTGGAACGCGATGGGCGCCCTCGAGGGGCTGTTCGTCAACGTGCTCATCGCCGTGTTCATCGCGCTGGCGCTCGAGCCGCCGACCGTGTGGCTCGTGCGGCAGGGCTGGCGCAGGGGGCTCGCCGCCGCGACGACGCTCCTCGGCTCGCTCGTCGTGGTGATCGTGCTGATCGTGCTGTTCGGCAACCTGTTCGTGCAGCAGCTCGTGGCGCTCGCGCAGTCCGTGCCGCGGCTCTACGCCGGCCTGCAGACGTTCGTCGCCGAGCGGTTCGACATCGTGGTGCCGAGCTCCGACAACCTGCTCCGCCAGGCGATCGACGAGTTCGGGGACGACGTCGCCTCCGGGGCGCTCCTCGTCGGCACGACGCTGGTCGGCGGCCTGCTCGCGACCCTGACCATCCTGCTCGTGTCGTACTACCTGCTGGCCGCCGGACCGCGGTTCCGGGTCGCCGTCTGCGGGTGGCTCACGCCCGCGCGGCAGCAGGAGGTGCTGCACCTCTGGGAGGTCACGCAGGGCAAGGTGTCGGACTACATCGGCTCGCGCGTGCTGCTCGCCGCCGTCTCGACCGTGGTGACCTTCGTCTTCCTCGCGATCCTGCAGACGCCGTACGCCGTGCCGCTCGCCGTCTTCGTCGGCGTGGTGTCGCAGTTCGTGCCCACCATCGGCGCGTACCTCGGCGGCGCGCTGCCCACCATGGTGGCGCTCACGGCCCAGGGCTGGCCGCAGGCGGTCGCTGTGCTCGCGTTCGTCATCGCCTACCAGCAGTTCGAGAACCTGTACCTCGCGCCCAAGGTGTCGGCGCGGGCCCTCGAGATGAACGCCGCGGTCAGCCTGCTCGTCGTGCTCGCGTTCGGCGCCGTCTTCGGCGTGCTCGGGGCGTTCCTCGCGCTGCCCGTCGCCGCGACGATCCAGGCCGTCGCGACCACGTACTTCCAGCGGCACGAGCTCATCGAGTCGCACATGTTGCACGACCCGGAGTCGGTCCGCGGAGACTGACCCCCACCCACCGAGGTAGTCACCTGGCGAGGTAGTCATGCGGGGCGCCTCGGCAGGCCGCCCCGCCGGGTAGAGTCTCCTGCGGCCCGCGTCCTGCCGACGCGGCCTCCCTCACCTCGTGCGCAGTGCCGCGTGCTCCGTCCTGTCCACCCGGGACCGGGCCTCGCGGCCGCGGTCCCCGGGGCGTGCGCGCCCTGACCCGCCCGGAGGAACCGCGTGTCCGACTCCGCTCCAGACGCCCCCGTTCGCACGCCCGCGCCCGGCTCGTTCCGTGCCGCGTTCCGCTCCGCGCGGACCCTGCGCACCGAGGTGCTCGGCGGGCTCGTGGTGGCGCTCGCGCTCATCCCCGAGGCGATCGCGTTCTCGATCATCGCCGGCGTCGACCCGCGGGTCGGCCTGTTCGCGTCGTTCACGATGGCTGTCACCGTGGCGTTCCTCGGCGGGCGCCCCGCGATGATCTCGGCAGCGACCGGCGCCGTCGCACTCGTGGTCGCGCCCGTGGTGCGCGACCACGGCGTCGACCACCTGATCGCGACCGTGCTGCTGGCCGGCGTCATCCAGGTGGCGCTGGGGCTGCTCGGCGTCGCGCGGCTCATGCGGTTCATCCCGCGGTCGGTGATGGTCGGGTTCGTCAACGCCCTCGCGGTGCTGATCTTCCTGTCCCAGGTGACACACCTGGTCGGCGTGCCGTGGATCGTCTACCCGCTGGTCGCCGCCGGCATCGCGATCATCGTGCTGCTGCCGCGCTGGACCACCGTCGTCCCCGCGCCCCTGGTCGCGATCGTGCTGCTCACGGGCGCCGTCGTGCTGGCGGGCATCGACGTGCCGACGGTGGGTGACGAGGGCGCGCTGCCGGAGTCGCTGCCGAGCCTCGTGCTGCCCGACGTGCCGGTCACGCTCGAGACCCTGCGCGTCATCGCGCCGTACGCGCTGGCCATGGCGCTCGTCGGGCTGCTGGAGTCGCTGCTCACCGCCAAGCTGGTCGACGACATCACCGACACCCCCTCCGACAAGAGGCGCGAGGCCTGGGGCCAGGGCGTCGCCAACGTCGTCACCGGGCTGTTCGGCGGCATGGGCGGCTGCGCCATGATCGGCCAGACCATGATCAACGTGAAGGCCTCCGGCGCGCGCACCCGCCTGTCGACGCTGCTGGCCGGCGTCTTCCTGCTCGTGCTCGTCGTGGGGCTCGGTGACGTGGTCGCGATCATGCCGATGGCCGCGCTCGTCGCCGTCATGATCATGGTCTCGGTCGGCACGTTCGACTGGCACTCGGTCCGGCCCTCGACCCTGCGCCGGATGCCCCGGTCGGAGACCGCCGTCATGCTCGCGACCGTCGGCGTGACGGTGGCGACGCACAACCTCGCGTACGGCGTCGTGGTCGGCGTGCTCGTCGCGACGGCGCTGTTCGCCCGCCGCGTCGCCGGGCTCACCACGGTGATGCGCGAGCAGCGGCCCGACGCCGAGGGTCGCCAGGTCTACGTCGTGCGCGGCGAGCTGTTCTTCGCCTCGTCCAACGACCTCGCCGACCGGTTCGACTACGCCGGCGACCCCGACGAGGTCGTGATCGACCTCAGCGCGGCCCACGTCTGGGACGCGTCGACCGTCGCGGCCCTCGACGCGGTGCGCACCCGCTACGCGGCCCGGGGCAAGACCGTGGTCGTCACCGGGATGAACGACGACTCGGCCGCTCGCCACGAGCGCGTGGCCGCGGTGCTGGGCGCCGGGCACTGAGGGCCGGCGCCCGCGTCACGGGTGCGTCGAGGTGACCTCGATGATCGAGTCGAGGTGATCCAGCGCGACCTGGAGCTCGGCGATCTTGCCGCGGATGCGGTCTCGCTCGGTGTGCAGCATCGCGCGCTGCTCGGCGTCGGTGTGGCCGGTGTCGAGGCACGGCAGCAGCTCGGCGATGTTCTTGCTGGTCAGGCCCGCGGCGTACATCTGCTGGAAGAACCGCACGTTCTCGATGGCCTGGCGCAGGTAGAGCCGTTGGCCCGACGGGCTGCGCCGGGCGGTGAGCAGGCCCTGCTCCTCGTAGTACCGCACCGCACGCACCGACACCCCTGCGCCCCGCGCGACCTCGCCGATACGGATCAGCCGCTCGTCGGCCGGTGCGTCCCTCCGCCCGGCCGCGGTCTCCACGATGGTCATGCCCGCACCCTCCTGCTGGCCCTACCTCTGACGTCTACGTCATCATCCTAGGCCCCGCAGTCAGCGGGTGGTGGGGTCGAGGAAGGCCAGGAGGCGAGTCGTGAACCAGGTGGGGCGCTCCAGCGGCAGGCCGTGGCCTGCGCCGGGGACGATCTCCAGCTCGGCGCCGGGCAGCTGCTCCTGGAGGGCCCGCAAGCCGCGGACGAGCGGCTTCACCTCGCGGTCCCCGGCGAGCAGGAGCGCCCTGCCGGGGTAGGCCGACCACGTCTGCGGGGCTCGGAACGCGGCGTTCGCCGCGAGCACCGCGACGAGGTCGCGCGTCGGCAGGGCGCGCACCGTCCGGAGGTAGTCGTCGACGAGGTCGTCCGGCACGAACATCGACCGCGCCTGGAGCCGCGCGAACCAGCGCTGCCTGCCGAGCGGCGCCGCGGCGCGCACCAGGGCGCGGCTCGCGGCCTCGAGCGGCATCGCCGCGGTGAGCGCGCTCACCGCGACCACGTGCCGCACCAGGTCGGGGTGCGACGTCGCGAGCGCGAGGGCGAGCTGGGCGCCGTACGAGAACCCGACGACGGCGACCTCCCGCCCCCGCGCGTGGGCGCGGACGAGGCGCGCCAGGTCCTCGACCAGCTCGGCCGACGAGGTGAAGGGGACCCCGGCGCTGTGGTCGTGTCCGGGCAGGTCGGGCGCGATCACCCGGTACCGCTCGCGGAGCACCGCGACCTGGTCGCGCCACATCCATGCGCCGACGCCGGCACCGTGCAGCAGGAGCATCACCGGTCCGTCCGGCGGCCCCTCCTGGGTCGACCACAGCTCCGCCACGTGCGCCTCCACCCCGGTCCGACGACTCCGTCGGTCAGCCTAGTGGCAGGTCAGACGAAGATCTCGCCGTCGCGGGCGACCACGCGGCCCCGTGCGAGGACCAGGGCCCGGCGCGGGGCGCGCACCACGGCGTCGGGCACGTTCTCGGCGTCGACCAGGACGACGTCGGCCGGCGCGCCCGGGACCAGGTCGTGCACGTCCCGGCCGACGAACCGGGCGGCGTCGCGGGTCGCGACCTCGGCGGCGGTCGTCAGGTCGCCGTCGTACCGGAAGCCGGACAGGCGCGCGAGCTGCGTGGTGAGGGCGAGCAGGTCGCCCGTGCCGTACGGCGACCACAGGTCGCGGATGCCGTCGGTCCCCAGGCCGACGGCGACGCCGGCGTCACGCAGCGCGTGCAGGGGCAGGGGTGCCGCGCCGATCGGGGCGACCGTGGTCATCGTGACGCCCGCCTCGCCCATCGCGGCGACCAGGTCGGCCTGCCGTGCCGGCGCGAGCTGGCCGACGGCGAACCCGTGGGCCACGTTGACCCGCCCCTGGAGGCCCGCGCGCAGGGTGCGCTCGACGATCAGCTCGATCTGGAACGCGCCGAGCTCGCCGCCGTCGTGCAGGTGGACGTCGACGCCGACGCCGTGCCGCTCCGCGATGCCGAACAGGCCGTCGAGCTGGCCCACGGGGTCACGGTCGATCGAGGCGGGGTCGAGGCCGCCGACGTGGTCGGCGCCGGCGGCGGCCGCCTCGTCGAGCAGGTCGAGCACGCCCGGGCGGCGCAGCACGCCGTCCTGCGGGAACGCGACGATCTCGGCGTGCACGGCACCGTCGAGCGTGGCGAGCGCCTCGCGCACCACCTCGATGCCGCGCAGCCCGACGCCGAGGTCGACGTCGACGTGGGTGCGGACCGCCGTCGTGCCGGTGCGGACGAATTCGCGCAGGACGGCGAGCGTCACCTCGACGCCCGGGATGCCGAGCTCGTCGCGGTGCGCGCGCTCGTGCGCGATGCGGCCCTGCGTGCCCGGCTCGCCGCCGTAGCTCACCCAGGGCTTGCCCCACCACGACTTGTCGACGTGGGCGTGGGCGTTGACCAGGCCGGGCAGGGCGAGCAGGCCGTGGCCGTCGAGGTCGGTGCCCGACGCCGCGGCGGCCGGGTCGTGCGGCACGACGGCGGTGATGACCCCGTCGGCGAGGTGGACGTCGGACCGGTCGCCACCCCAGGGGCGGACGTCGCGCAGGACGGTGGGGGAGGAGGGCATGGCACGATGGTATACCAAATGCCTGTCGGCCCCGGAGGTCTGGGAGGATGGCTGCATGCCCACGTCGACGCCCCTGCCGGACGACGGGTTCGCGCCCGAGTCGGTGCGCGTGGCGGGCGTCGTGCGCGAGCAGATCGTCGACGGCACCCGCCCGCCGGGCAGCCGGCTGGTCGAGCGGGACCTGGCCGCCGAGCTCGGCGTGAGCCGGATCCCCGTGCGCGACGCGCTGCGCACGCTCGTCGCGGAGGGGCTGGTCACGCCGCGTCCGCGGAGCTGGGCGGTGGTGCGTGAGTTCACCGACGCCGACGTCGAGCAGCTCCAGGAGGTCCGCGAGGCGACCGACCCGCTGCACTTCCGCCTCGCCGCGCTGCGCCGCACGCCGGACCAGCTCGCCGACCTCACGACCGCGTGGGAGCGCGAGGCCGACGCCGCCCGCCGCGGTGACGCCCCGGCGGCGCGCCGTGCCGCGGCGGACTTCCACGAGGCCGCGGTGCGGGCGGCCGGGAACCCGGTGCTCGCCGAGCTCCACGCCGTGACCGCGAGCCGGGTGCGCTGGCTGCTGGCGCAGCACGCGGATCTCGTCGCCGTCGCCGACGAGCACCGCGCGCTGCTGGAGGCGGTGCGGGACGGCGACGCCGAGGGCGCGGCACGCCTGGCGCGGGAGCACCTCCGGACCAGCCGCGCGGAGGCGGCGCGGCGGGAGTGAGGGGGGCGGCTCAGCCCCGCAGCGCCGCCTCCGTCTCCGCCGTGACCAGGTGTGCGTTGATGTGGGCGCCCGCGAGGGCTCCGGCCGCCGCCGACGAGCCCACCTGCGCGGACGGGTCGGTCACGTTGCCCGCGACCCACACGCCCGGCACCTCGGTGGTGCCCGCCTGGCCGCTGACGACGTGGCTGCCCAGGTCGTCCGGCAGGTCCTGCACCGGCAGCCCGAGCGCCTCGAGCCCGTCCAGGCGCGCGTGCATCCGCGTGGCGACGGCGAGCACGCGCCGCGCCACGAGCTGCCCGTCGGCGAGGACGACGCCGGCGAGCCGGCCCTCGGCGTCGGACAGCACGCGGTCGACCGGCGTCTCCACGATCCGGACGCGGCGGGCGGCCAGTCGCGCGCGGGCGTCGTCGTCGAGCGGCGTGCCGTTCGCCAGGTAGACGAGATCGTCGGTGAGCTGGCTGAACAGCAGCGCCTGGTGCACCGACGCCGGGCCGATCGCCAGCACGCCGATCGGCTCGTCGCGCACCTCCCAGCCGTGGCAGTACGGGCAGTGCACGACGGCGCCGCCCCAGTGGGCGGCGAGCCCCGGCACGTCGGGCAGCACGTCGCGCAGGCCGGTGGCGACCAGGAGGCGGCGGGCGGTGAGCGTGTCGCCGTCGGCCAGGGTGATGCTGAAGCGCAGGTCGCCGTCCGGCCCGGGCGCGGCGGGCTCGGCCTTGACGACCTCACCGGACCGGATGACACCGCCGTACCGGCGGACCTCGGCGCGACCCTGCTCGAGCAGCTCGGCCGGGGGCGTGCCGTCGCGGGCGAGCAGGCCGTGCACCGCCGCGGCAGGGGCGTTGCGTGGCTCGCCGCCGTCGATCACGACCACGGACCGGCGGGACCGGGCGAGCATCAGGGCACCGTTCAGCCCGGCGGCGCCGCCGCCGATGACCACGGCGTCGACGAGGGTGGTCTCAGGCATGTCTCTCCTCTCGGGTCCGGGCGCTCGGGGTGGGCGCGGGGACACGGTCGACGGTAGGCGCGCATTGCCGCAGGAACATAGTCTCTTGCGTATGACGCAAGAAGATGGCGAGCTGGACAGCCTCGTGCGCAAGCGGATACGCGGGCTGCGGCTCGCGCAGGGCTGGTCGCTGGAGGAGCTGGCCCGCCGGGCCCGGGTCAGCCAGTCCACGCTCAGCCGCATCGAGAACGGGCAGCGTCGGCTGGCCCTCGACCAGCTCGTCACCCTGGCCCGCGCCCTCGACACCTCCCTCGACCAGCTCGTCGAGACGGGCACCGACGACGTCGTCGTCAACCCCACGATCGACGCCGCCCGCGACCTCAAGCGCTGGCCCGTCCGGGCCGACCCCGGCCTGACCGTCGTGCGGCAGCGGCTCACCCGGCCCGCCCCGGCCGACGCCTCGCGACTGCGCGCCCACCCCGGGCGGGAGTGGCTCGTCGTCCTCAGCGGGACGGCGATCCTGCTGCTCGGCAACCGCCGCCTGCGGGTCGAGACCGACCAGGCCGCCGAGTTCCCGACGATGCTGCCGCACGCGATCGGGGCCGAGGGCGGGCCGTGCGAGATCGTCGCGATCTTCGACCGCGACGCGCGGCGCGGCCACCGGGACCTCCACGCCTGACCCGGCCCCAGAAGGTCCCCCGCGACCAGGTCAGGCACTGGGCAGGCCGTAGGCTCGGCGCCCGTGATCGTCACCGCGCTCGACGGGCTGCCCGTGCGGCTGCGGGAGCCCCACGACCTCTCGTTCACCGCACGCTGGGGCACCGCCTTCGCCGTGCTCGACCAGCAGGACTCCGGCAACCTCTGCCTCGGTGTCGACGGCCCCGAGGGCCGTGTCTTCGTGAAGTACGCGGGCGCACCCACCGCCCGCTACGACGGCGACGTCGCCACCGCCGTGGCCCGCCTGCGCCGGGCCGGCCACGTCTACCGCGACCTGGCCCACCCCACGCTCGTCCCGCTGCGCGAGGCGGTCGACGTCGGCGCGGGGCACGCGCTCGTCTTCGACTGGACCGACGCGACACCGTTGGGACGCCAGTACGGGCGCAGCGCCGTGGTGCGCACCCTCCCGACCTCCGTCCGGACGGACTGCGTCCAGCAGGTCTACGACTTCCACGTGCACGCGGCGGCACGTGGATGGGTCGCCGTCGACCTCTATGACGGGTCCGTGCTGCTCGACGTCGCCCACGGCCGCGTCGTGCTGTGCGACCTGGACTTCTACGAGCGCGCACCGCTCGTCAACCGCATGGGTCGCATGTGGGGTTCGACGCGGTTCATGGCGCCCGAGGAGCTCGAGCTCGGCGCCGTCCTCGACGAGGCGACCACCGCCCACACCCTCGGGGCGCTCGCGCACACCTTCCTCGGCGACGACGCGACCAAGGACCGCTCGGCCTGGGCGGGTTCGTCCGCGCAGCTCGAGGTCGCGGCGCGGGCGCTGCGCCCGCGCCGGGAGGAGCGGTGGCCGTCCGTCGCCGCGCTCGCGGAGGCGTGGCGTACCGCGTCGTGAGGCGGCACGCGGGTCGACAATAGGCGCCATGCCTCGTCGCCGGTCACGCCGCCAGGACCCCGCCAACCTCAGCGACGCCGAGAAGGAGGAGCTCGCCGAGCGGCTCAGGGAACGTGTCTACGTGACGTTCGCGGTGCTCGCCGTCGTCCTCACGCTCCTCGCCCACGCCCACGGGCTCACGGCAGGCACCGCGGCGACGTCGCTGACCATCACCGCCGTCGGCACCGTCGCCGCCGCCTGGCTGGCGCAGCTCATCGCCCAGCTCGCCGCGCACGGCGGGTTCCCCGACCGCGCGCACCTCGTGGCCATGACCCGCACCAGCGCCGGCGCGCTCGTCACCCTGGTGGCGCCACTGCTGGCGCTCGCGGGCGCGGGTCTCGGGTGGTGGGAGGTGACGACGGCGCTCCGCGTCGGCACGGGCGTGCTGATCGCCTCGCTCGTGCTCATCTCGTGGCTCGGCGTGCGACGGGTGCAGGTGCCGTTCCCGGCGCGGGTCCTCGCGCTCGGGGTGCTCGCGCTGCTGGCCGTGGGGGTCGTGGCGCTGAAGCTGCTGGCGCACGGGTGACACCCTCGTCCGGAATCCGCTAGCCGTCCCACCCCGCACGGGGCGAGGATCGACCCGTGACATCCTCTCCCCGCTCCGGCGCCCTGGCCTTCTGGTCGAACCTCCCGACCGACGGCCGCTGGCTGCTCTCGACCGTGGTCGTCCAGTTCTTCGGCCGCGGTCTGACGCTCCCGTTCACGATCATCTACCTGCACGAGGTCCGCGGCTTCTCGCTCGGTCTCTCGGGCACGCTGATGGGCCTGATCGCGGTCGTCGGCCTGCTGATCACCGGGCCGGCCGGCGCCCTCGTGGACCGGTACGGCGCACGGCGCGTGATGCTCTTCGGCCTGGCGTTCGCCGTCGCGGGGTACTCGGTGCTCGCGTTCGCCACCACGCCGTGGGTCGCGGCGGCCGGCCTCGCGCTGTTCGGCGTGCAGCTCGGCATCGGGTGGCCGTCGGTCAACACGCTCGTGGCGACCATCGTCGAGGGCGACCTGCGGCAGCGGTACTACGGCGTCAACTTCGCGCTGCTCAACCTCGGGGTCGGCGTGGGCGGCGTGGTCGGCGGGCTCGTCGTCGACGTCGAGCGGCCCGGCACGTTCGTCGCCGCCTTCCTCGTGAACGCCGCGACCTTCCTCGCGCCCGTCGTCGTGCTGCTGGGCCCGCTGCGCCACCTGGACGGCCGCGTCGAGCGGCCCGACGACGCCGCACCGGCCGAGGGCTACCTGACGATCCTGCGGCGCCCCGAGGTGCTGTGGCTGTCGGGCCTCGGGCTGCTCGCCGCGTTCGTCGGCTACGGGCAGATGGAGGGCGGCTTCCCGGCTTTCGCGCGCCAGGTCGCCGAGGTCTCGACCCGCACCGTCGGGTTCGCGTTCGTGGTCAACACGGTCGCCATCGTGGCGCTGCAGTTCTGGGTCATGAACCGCGTCAGCGGACGCCGCCGCACCCGCGTGCTCGCCGTCATGGCCGGGGTGTGGGCGCTCGCGTGGCTGCTGCTCGGCGTCACGGGGATCTTCCCCGGCGGCACGACGGCGGTCGTCATCGTGCTCGCCTTCCACGGCATCTTCGGGCTGGGCGAGACGCTCATGCAGTCGACCCTGCCCGCCCTCACCAACGACATCGCGCCCCCGCACCTGCGCGGCCGGTACAACGCGCTCGGGTCCGGCGCGTTCCAGGCCGGCACCATCGTGGGCCCGGTCGCGGCGGGGTTCCTCCTCGAGCACGGCCTGGCCGGCGGGTTCATCGGCGTGGTCGTGGTCGGGTGCCTCGGCATCGGCGCCATGTCGTTCGCCGTCGGACGGCGGATCACGCCCGAGGTGAACGGGGTCCGCCCGGAGACGTCGCCGACGTCGGCCTGACGTCACCGACCGACAGGCTCAGGCCCTGCCGACCACCAGGTGCCGGGCCCGGAAGCCCAGCAGGCGCTCGGCGGGCGCGAGGTCGATCGGCACCTCGTGCCCCACGAGCGGACGGGTCAGCGGCACGTCCGGGTGGTACCGCCGCACGAGCTCGGCGGTCGGCACCGGGGACAGGGTGTCGGGCGCGGCCACGTAGACCACGCGGGCACCGCCGCCGTCGTACCGCAGCGCGAGCCACGCGGCCTCGGCGGCGTCCCGCGTCTCGAGGTAGGCCCAGAGGTTGCGTGCGCCGAGCCCGGGGTCGCGCGCGACCTCGTCCGCCCGCGCCTGCAGCCGCTCGTCGACGCCGCCCACGAACGGGTACCGCAGCGCCACCACGGACAGCCCGTACCGGCGCGCCACCATGTCGGCGGTGAGCTCGTCGGTGCGCTTGGACAGCGCGTACGGGTCGGCGGCCTGGTCGGGGGTGTCGGCGTCGACCGGGAGGGAGACGGGGTGCAGCTCGAACGGCGCGAAGGCGGTGCCCCACGCGGACTGGCTGCTCGCGATGACGGCGTGGCGCACCCCGGCGCGGCCCGCGGCGTCGAGCACCGCGAACGTCGCCAGGGTGTTGGTGCCGAACACCACGTCCGCCGGGTCGTGCATCGGCGTCGGGATCGCGGCGAGGTGCACGACGGCGTCCGCACCCTCCACCGCGCGCGCCGCCACCGCGGGGGACCCGGCGTCGCCCACGACGACCCGGTCAGCCGCCAGGTCGCCGGGATCCTCCAGGACGAGGGCGGTCGCGGCGACGCGCTCGCGAGCGAGGACGTCGAGGACGCCCCGCCCGATCCGCCCCGCCGCGCCGGTCACGAGAACACGCTGCAGATTGCTGATGACGTCCTCCTCCGAGAGCCCGAACCCGCAGGCTACGCCCCGCCGCGCGACACGCCCCCTGCGCCGCCCCGGACGTCAGGGCCGGAGCCGGAAGATCGGGAACACACGACCCTCCGCCGTCTTCTCGTACTCGGCGAAACCGCTCGACATCACCTTGAACTGCTCCCACAGCGTGTCCCGCTCCGCGCCGGTGACCTCCTCGACCGTGGCCTGCAGCGTCTGCACGGGCTCGCCGGGCACCTCGATGTCGACCTTCTCCGCACGGCGCAGGCCGTGCACCCAGGCCGGGTCCTTGGGCGAGCCGCCGGCGGAGCCCACCACGTGGTAGGCGCCGTCCTGCCGCAGGCCGGCGAGCGGCGCGACCCGGATCGTGCCGTCCTTGCGCGGCACGTGCACGAGCACGAGGCCGTCGCCGAACGGGGGGTTGTCCACGTGGCCGTTGTTGGCCCGGAACGTGTCGATGATCTGCTGGTTGAAGTCCATGCCGTCGCCAACACCCCTGTCGGCAGGCTTCATCCCGGCCCGCTCGATGCGTAGGGGTGGATCCCTGACTTTCGTTGCCCTTTTCGCCCGCCCTCTCCAGGCTGTGTCCAGGCACCACGCTCGTGGGCCTGTGGTTGCGCTCCCGCTCGGGCGCGCTTGCACCCCGGAGGCAAGAATGCACAGTCGCATGTCAGCCAGAAGCGCGCCGATCGCCCTCGTGGCGGTCGGCGCTCTTGTCGCGACGACAGTGGGCGTGGCACCTGCGCTCGCGAGCACACCCTCGACGGCGAGCCCCCAGCCCGCCGTCGCCACGGACGTCCCCGAGCGGGCCGCCGACAAGATCTCGCCGGCGGTCCAGCAGCGGTTCGAGGCGAAGCGGTCCAGCGACTTCTGGATCCAGTTCGCCGACACGCCCGACCTGGCGCCCGCCAAGGACATCGCGGACTGGGCCGAGCGCGGGCAGTTCGTCTACGACGCGCTGACCAGCACCGCCAAGGAGTCCCAGGCCGGTGTCGTCGCGGACCTCGAGGCCGCGGGCGTCGAGTACGAGTCCTACTGGATCACCAACGCCATCCTCGTCGAGGACGGCACGGCGAAGCTCGCCACGAAGGTCGCGGGCAGCCGCGAGGTGGAGCAGGTGCACGAGCGCTTCTCCGCCCAGCAGATCGAGCCGGTCGAGCGCAAGGAGCCGACGAAGAACGCGCCGCTGGCCACCGAGTGGGGTCTCGACGCGATCAACGCGCCCGACGTGTGGGCGCAGGGCTACACGGGTGAGGGCATCACCGTGGCCAACATCGACTCGGGCGTCGACGTCGAGCACCCGGCGCTGCTGCAGCACTACCGCGGCTACCTGGGCGACGACGGGCTGAGCAACGACTACAACTGGTTCGACGCGGGCGGCTTCTGCGACGGCGCGCCCTGCGACGTCGACGCGCACGGCACGCACGTCATGGGCACCATGGTGGGCGACGACGGCGAGGGCAACCAGATCGGCGTCGCTCCCGACGCGGACTGGATCGCGGCCAACGGCTGCGCGAGCTGCTCGGACACCGACCTGCTCGCCTCCGGGCAGTGGATCCTCGCGCCGACGCGCGCCGACGGCTCCGACCCGGACCCGGCGCAGCGCCCGCACATCGTGAACAACTCGTGGGGCCAGGTGCAGCCGGGCCTCATCGACGACTTCATGTCCGAGGAGATCGACGCCTGGGAGGCCGCGGGCATCTTCGGCGCCTGGGCAGCGGGCAACGCCGGCGAGGCGGGCTGCCAGTCGACGTCGTCCCCCGGTGCGAACCTGGCCACCTACGCGTCGGGCGCGTTCGGACCCGACGGCGAGATCGCGACCTTCTCGTCACGCGGCCCGGGTGAGGACGGCGAGACCAAGCCGAACATCGCGGCCCCCGGCGACGGCGTGCGCTCGTCGGTGCCCGGCGGTGACTACGCCGAGTTCAGCGGGACGTCGATGGCCTCGCCGCACCTGGCGGGCGCCGTGGCGCTGCTGTGGAGCGCGGCACCGGCCCTGATCGGCGACATCGAGGGCACGCAGGCCCTGCTCGACTCGACGGCCGTCGACGTCGACGACGACTCCTGCGGCGGCACGCCCGCGGACAACAACGTGTGGGGCGAGGGCAAGCTGGACGTCGAGGCTCTCGTCTCGAACGCGCCGATCGACGGCTTCGGCTTCCTCACCGGCACCGTGACCGACGCCGACGGCGAGCCCGTCGCCGGCGCGAGCGTCCTGGTCGGCGAGCGCTCCGACACGACCGACGCGGCCGGCGCGTTCCGGCTCGGGCTCGAGGAGGGCTCGCACGAGGTGACGGTGTCCGCGTTCGGCTTCCTCGACGCGACCGAGACCGTCGAGGTCGTCGAGGGCGAGGAGACCACGCTCGACGTCGCCCTGGAGACCGCGCCCACCACGACCGTGACCGGCACCGTCACCGACGGCTCCGGGCACGGCTGGCCGCTCGACGCGCAGGTCACCGTGCAGGGTGCGCCGAGCAGCGTCGCCGCCTGGACGGACCCGTTCACCGGCGAGTACTCGATCGAGCTGCCGCAGTCGGCCACCCACACCCTCGTGGTGCGCCCCGCCGTGACGGGGTACGGGACCCTCACGACCGAGGTCGCGGTGGGCACCGAGCCGACCACCGCCGACGTCGCGCCCGAGGCGCTCGCCGAGTGCACCGCGCCGGGCTACGCCATGACGGGTGCCGGTGCCACCGAGGAGTTCGAGTCGGGTGACGTGCCCGAGGGCTGGACGGTCGAGGACCTCGAGGGCACCGAGCAGGTCTGGACGTTCGACGACCGGTTCGGTGCGACCAACCAGACCGGCGGCGAGGGTCTCTTCGCCGAGGTGAACAGTGACGGCTACGGCCCGGACGGGACGCAGGACACGACGCTCACGTCGCCGTCCTTCGACATGAGCGGGCTCGAGAAGCCGCTGCTGACGTTCGACCAGTCGTACGGTGCGCTCGGCGACTTCGCCGACGTCGACCTCAGCCTCGACGGCGGGGAGACCTGGGAGACGGTGCTGCACCAGACGTCCGACGCGCTCGGGCGCACCGTGGTGGCGCTCCCCGGCGCGGGCGGCCGGTCCGACGTGCAGGTGCGGTTCCACTACGGCGACGGCGCCTGGGCCCTGTGGTGGCAGATCGACAACGTCGGGATCGGCTCGTGCGAGCCGGTCGAGGGTGGCCTCGTGGCCGGTTTCGTCAACGACCTCAACACGGGCGACGGCGTCGACGACGCCACGGTGACCGCGGGCGAGGCGAGCACGACGTCGTCCGACCCGGAGAACCCGGGCGTGGGCTCGGGCTACTACTCGCTGTTCACGCCCGCGGGCGAGCAGCAGGTCACCTACGCGGCCAAGGACTACACCGACGGCGCGGCGACGGTCACCGTGACCGCCGACGCGATCACGCGCCAGGACGTGGAGCTCGCCGCCCCGCTGCTGAGCGTCTCGCCGGGCTCGATCGAGCGTGAGGTCCGGCTGGGCGGCACCCGCTCGGGCCGGTTCACCGTGACGAACGAGGGCACCGCTCCCGCGGACGTCGAGGTGGCACCGCGGTCGTCCGACTTCGAGATCCTCGGGTCGACGTCCCGCACCGGCGTCATCCAGGGCGCCACGCAGGACGTGACCGAGGTGAGCACGGCGACGTCCGGCACGTCGTCCAGGGCCGCACGGGGTACCGACGGGTTCGGCCGGCACGGCACGGCGGGGCAGGCGGTGACGCCGGCCGCGCCGCCGTCGCTGCTGGCCGACGGCACGACGATCACCCACTCGTCCTCGCAGGACGTCGCGCCGGGCAACTCCGTGGCCTGTACGGGCGGCCAGACGAAGTGGCTGCGGACGTTCACCCTGGAGGACTTCGACATCCAGGGTGAGTTCGCGGTGACGAACGTGTCGTTCGGCGTGGAGACCGTGTTCTCCGCGACCGAGGGGACCGTCAACCTCTACGAGCTCGACGGCGACTTCGAGTACGCCAACATGGAGCTCCTCGGCACGGCCGACGTCTCCCTGGAGCCGCAGGAGCTCACGATGGTCGACGTGCCGGTCACCGGGACGGCGTCGGCGGGCAGCACGCTCGTCGTGGAGGTCGTCGACGAGGCCGGTGCCTGGTTCATCGGGTCCAACGCCGAGCCGGAGACCGCCCCGTCGTACATCGCCTCGGACGACTGCGGCACGCCGGAGCCGACCGAGGTCGCCGACCTCGGGTTCCCGGACATGCACACCGTCATGAACGTGACCGGCGAGACGACGGTCGACGTGCCGTGGCTCGACGTCCAGCCCCCGGCGTTCTCGCTCGAGCCGGGCGAGTCGGCCACCGTGCTCGTCGACCTCGACAGCAGCCGGGTCGACCAGCCGGGCACCTACACCTCGGGGGTCGTGGCCGATGGCGGCACGCCGTACTCGGAGCCGCGCGTCGACGTGTCGCTGACCGTCACGCCGCCGCCGAGCTGGGGCAAGATCGCCGGCACGGTCACGGGCGTGACCTGTGACGACGAGACCGTCCCGCTCGAGGGCGCGTTCGTGGTCATCGACGGGTCGGAGTACGACGTGACGCTCGTGACCGGCCCTGACGGCGGGTACGCCCGCTGGATGGGCGTCTCCAACAACCGGCTGAGCCTGCTCAGCTCGGCGACGGGGTACCCGCCGGAGTCGAAGAACGCGCGCATCGTCAAGGGGCAGACGGTCGTGCACGACTTCGAGCTCGACGAGTACTGCGGCTGACCGTCGCGTGCGCTGAGCTCTGCTGCATCAGGGCGCGGCCCGGGGGGCTTGACCCCGGGGCCGCGCCTTGTCCGTCGGCTCCGCCGGTCCGCTTCGAGAACGACCTCAGGGACAGGTTTCGGGCCCCGAGCGTCCCCCAGGTCGTTCTCGAAACGGACCGTACCGGGTGAGGACGGCTAGATCGCGTCCCAGGGGACCGCGGCCAGGCGGGCGGTCAGCGGGGCCAGATGGCGGGCCGGGTCGGGGAGGGGCACGTCGTCGACCGAGGCGACCGGGACCACGCCGATCGAGTTGACGAGGAACGCCCCGGCGAAGCCCGGCAGGTCCGCGGGCAGCACGCGGCGGCGGGACGACGGGGTCGTGGCCTCGACGAGGCGCATCGCCGTGCCGTGCAGCTGCGGGCCGTCCGGCCAGACCACCGAGCCGTTCGCCTCCAGGAACCCGATGTTGGCGATCGAGGACTCGGCGACGGCACCGTCGGGCGCGGTGAGCAGCGCATCGTCGAACCCCTCCTGGCGCGCACGGCGGGCCCACTCGAGCTGGGCGAACGAGCCGAGGTGCTTGAGGTGGGGAAAGGGGCGCAGGTAGGGCACGGTCCGCAGCCGCTGCGGCGCCGTGGGCGGCTCGTGGGGCGCAGCGACGGACACGACGACATGCTCGGCGTCGCGCAGCATCACGCGCACCGAGGCGTCCGCCGTGCCCGCCAGCGCGTGTCGCACGAGGCCCCGGACGCGGTCGCCCGGCAGCGGCCGAGCGAACAGCTCGCGGTGCGCGGTGTCGAGCCGGTCGAGGTGGTGCTCGAGGCCCTGCACCGCGCCGCCGCGCACCTGCATCGCGGTGAAGTGGCCGTAGGTGCCGAACAGGTCCTCCGGTGCGGCGGGGCGGCCGTCGGTCTCGATACGCACGCACGCGACCCTAGGGCACGCGCGCGACGTCAGCCGAGGATCCCCAGATGGAGCGCGCGGAGGACGGCGTTGGTGCGATCCCGTGCCGCGAGCTTGAGCAGGATGGCAGAGACATGGTTCTTGACCGTCCCCTCGACCAGGCAGAGCGCCCGTGAGATCTCGCGGTTCGACAACCCCTCGGCCACCAGGCGGAGCACCTCGAGCTCCCGCTCCGTGAGCGGCTGGGCCGCGGGCGCGTCGTCCGCTGTCGTCGGCCGGGAGCGCAGGGCGCGCAGCATGCGGCTCGTGATCGACGGCGCGACGAGGGTCCCGCCGTCGGCCAGCGTGCGGACCGCGCGCGTGAGCTGATCGACCGTCACGTCCTTGAGCAGGTACCCGCGCGCGCCCGCCCGCAGGGCGTCCAGCACGAGCGTGTCGTCGTCGAACGTCGTGAGCACCAGCACGGGCACCTCGACGCCTCGCTCCTGCAGGGTGTTCAGCATCCAGAGCCCGTCGTAGCGCGGCATGCGCAGGTCCAGCAGCACGACGTCGGGCTGCGTCGCCGCGACGACCTCCAGACCGGCCTGGCCGTCGTCCGCCTCGCCGACGACCTCGACCTCGGCGATCTCCAGCAGGGTGCGGATGCCGTGCCGCACCAGCGTGTGGTCGTCGACGAGCACCACCCGGGTCACGTCGGCACCCGCGCGGTGACCCGGAAACCGTCCGAGCCGTCGAGCTCCACCGCGCCGCCCAGCGCCTCGAAGCGCTCGGTCATGCCCCGTAGGCCGTTGCCCGGTGTCAGGTCGTGGAACCCACGACCGTCGTCCGCCGCGGTCAGCACCAGACCGGGCGGGCGTGCCGCGACCTCGATCCGCAGCGCCCGGGCCTCGGCGTGCCGCAAGGTGTTCGTGACGATCTCCTGGACCGCGCGGACCACCGCGGACGTCTGCTCCTCGTCCGCCCGCACCTCCGGCTCGACGTCGACGCTCACCTCCAGGTCCGGCAGGTCGCGCACCACCTCGTGCAGTGCCTCCCGCAGGTCGGACGACGCGGCCCGCAGCTCGCTGACGGTGTGCCGCACGTCGGCGAGCAGGTCGCGCGCCACCTGGTTCGCGCGGTCGACGTGCGCACGCGCCTGCTCACCCTCCCGGTGCCGTGCGGCCTCCAGCTCGAGGGTGAGCACCGTGAGCTGGTGACCCAGGAGATCGTGCAGGTCGCGCGAGATGCGCAGGCGCTCCGCCGTCCGTGCCGACTCCGCGAGCAGCACCGTCGCCGCACGCAGGTCCACGTGCGCCCGCGTCAGCTCCTGCCGCAGCCGCTGCTCCCGGAGGAGGGTCGCCGAGCTCAGCATCGTCGCGACCTGGATCAGCAGGTAGAAGCCGACCGTGACCAGCGTGTCGAGCGGGTCCCGGTCCGCGCGCACCATGGCCGTCGCGATCACCACCGTGCTCAGCCCCGCCACCACGAACCCGACCCGCAGCGGCACGACGTACACGCTCAGCGCCGCGACGACGACCAGGAGGATCGGGAGCAGCCCCAGCCGCGGCGCGGTGAGCACCACCGCCCAGGCCGCGACCACGCCCACCCCGAACACGACGTACCGGGCCCGCCCCTTCTCGAGCACGATCGAGACCAGCAGGGCGAGGATCAGGACGCCGAACAGCAGCGTCCACGCGGCGCGCGGGATCGCGAGGTCCACCGCGCCGAACAACGCCGGCGCGCCGACCCCGACCGAGACGGCCAGCATGGCCAGTCCCGACCACTCGTCCGTCGTCAGTCGTCGCATGCCGACAACCGTACGGTCGCCGGCGCCCGTCGGCAGGTGCCAAAAGTCATGCTGTGGATACCTGACCATCGGCACAGGTGGAGGGCGCTCCCCGCCACATAGCGTCGCCGCCATGAGCACACCGGACACCAGCACACCGGCCGTCGTCGCCACACGGCTCCGCAAGCGCTACGGCGGCACGACGGCGGTCGACGACGTCAGCCTGCGGATCGAGCAGGGCGAGGTCGTGGGCGTGCTCGGCGTCAACGGCGCGGGCAAGACCACCACCGTCGAGCTCGTCGCCGGGCTGCGCCGACCCGACAGCGGCAGCGTCCGGGTGCTGGGCCTCGACCCGCACCGCGAACGCGGCCGCGTCCGCCAGGTACTCGGCGTCCAGCTCCAGCATGCCTCCCTGCACGCCGCGCTCACCGTCGCCGAGCTGGTCGGCCTGTACCGCACCTTCTACCCGCAGCCACGACCCACCGCCGAGCTGCTCGAGCTCGTCGGCCTGACCGAGCAGCGGACCGTCCGGTTCGAGAGGCTGTCCGGCGGTCAGCAGCAGCGGCTCTCCATCGCGCTGGCGCTCGCCGGCAGGCCGCGCGTCGTGGTGCTCGACGAGCTCACGACCGGCCTGGACCCCCGGGCGAGGCGCCGGATGTGGGCCGCCGTGGAGAGCCTGCGCGACGAGGCGGTCACCGTCCTGCTCGTCAGCCACACCATGGAAGAGGTCGAACGCCTCTGCGACCGCGTGCTGCTCCTGGACGCGGGCCGCGTCGTCGCGTCGGACACCCCGGCGGGCCTCGTCGCGTCGTCGGGTGCGGACACCCTCGACGACGCCTTCGTCGCCCTCACCGGAAAGAGCCTGGAGGTCGTCGAATGAGCACCACCCACCCGCACACCACGACGGTGTCCGGCACCCCGCCCGCGTGGCGGCCGGGGCTCCGGTCCTGGCTCGTCCTGACCGTCTGCGAGGCGAAGATGGTCGTGCGCGACACCGCGGGCCTGGTGGTCCCCCTGGTGCTGCCGCTCCTGATCCTCGTGATGAGCGCGGCACCGGCGGCCGACCAGCCTGTCACGGGTGGCTACACGGCCCTGGACGTCTACGTGCTGCCGCTCGTGCTGACGGTCGTGCTCGGCACCATCGGCGTCATCAACATGCCGAGCTTCCTCGCCTACTACCGGCGCACCGGCATCCTGCGCAGGCTCTCGGCGACACCGGCCTCCCCGGCCATGGTGCTCGTCGCCCAGGTGGCGGTGAGCGCGGTGCAGGCGCTGATCGGGCTCGCCGGGGCGCTCGCCGTCGCGTTCGGCGTCTTCGGCGCGCACCGTCCCGCCCACCTCGGCACCGCCGTCGCCGTCTACCTCCTCGCGATGGGTGCGATGTACGCCGTGGGCATGGTCGTGGCGGCGCTCGCCCCGACGCCGAACGCCGCGGTCGCGATCGGTCTCGTCGCCTTCTTCGCCCTCGGGGCCCTCGGCGGCATGTTCGGCGGCGTGTCGAGCCTCCCTGCTCCGCTCGCGACCGTGGGCGAGTGGCTGCCGTTCGGTGCCACGGTCGCAGCCCTCGGCTCCGCCTGGGTGGGCGCACCCGTCGACCCGGCGCACCTGCTCGCGCTCGCGGCGACCGTGGTGCTCGGCTCGGGCATCGCCGCGACGTTCTTCCGGTGGTCGTGACGTGACGGCGACGCACGTCGTGGACGATGGTCCGATGAACGACGAGTTGGTGCTGCGCGGGGGCCTGGTGGTCGACGGGAGCGGACGCGAGCCGGCGCGCGGCGACGTGCTCGTGCGCGGCGGACGCATAGCGCAGGTGGGCGGCCGTGCCGACGCGCCCGGCGCGCGCGTGGTCGACGCCGACGGGCTGGCCGTCGCCCCGGGCTTCGTGGACATGCACGCGCACTCCGATCTCGCGGTCCTCGCGGACAGCGAGCACCTCGCCAAGGTGACGCAAGGCGTGACCACGGAGGTGGTGGGGCAGGACGGGCTGTCGTACGCGCCGGTCACGGACACGAGCATGGCCACGCTGCGCGCGCAGATCGCCGGCTGGAACGGCGAGCCCCCGGGGGTGGACTTCGCCTGGCGCACGGTGGCGGAGTACCTCGCCGAGGTCGACCGGCGGGGGAGCGCGACCAACGTGGCCTACCTCGTGCCGCAGGGGACCGTCCGGATGAACGTCGTGGGCACGGAGGACCGCCGGGCCACGCCGGACGAGATCGAGCGCATGCGCGCCCAGGTCGACCAGGGCATGCGTGAGGGGGCGTTCGGTCTGTCGTCGGGACTCACCTACGTGCCAGGGATCTTCGCCGACACCGACGAGCTGGTCGCGCTCGCCGAGGTGGTCGCGCGGCACGGCGGGTTCTACGCGCCCCACCAGCGCTCCTACGGCGCGGGTGCGCTGGACGCCTACGCCGAGATGGTCGACGTCGCCCGCCGGGCCGGCTGCGCGCTGCACCTGACCCACGCCACGATGAACTTTCCCGAGAACCGCGGCCGGGCCGGTGAGCTGCTGGCGCTCGTCGACCGTGCGCTCGAGGACGGCGTCGACGTCACGCTCGACACCTACCCCTACCTCCCGGGGTCCACCACGCTCTCGGCGCTCCTGCCCAGCCGCGCGGCGGTGGGCGGACCCGAGCGGACCCTGGACCGGCTGCGCGACCCGGCCGAGCGCGCGTGGATCGCGCACGAGGTCGAGGTGGCGGGGAGCGACGGCTGCCACGGCGTGCCGGTCGACTGGGACACGATCGAGATCGCCGGGGTGCGAGATCCCGCGCTGGGCGGCCGGGTGGGCCGGACGGTCGCGGCGCTCGCACGCGACGAGCAGCGGCCGCCCGTCGAGGTGTTCTTCGACCTGCTGCTCGCCGACCGGCTCGGCACGAGCATCCTGCAGCATGTCGGTGACGAGCAGAACGTCCGAGAGATCATGGGGCACCGTCGGCACACGGGCGGCAGCGACGGCATCCTCGTCGGCGCCAAGCCGCACCCGCGTGCCGCCGGGACCTTTCCGCGCTACCTCGGTCGGTACGTGCGCGAGGAAGGGGTGCTGTCGCTCGCGGAGATGGTCGTCCACCTCGCGACGCGCCCGGCCGCGCGCCTCGGGCTGGGCGACCGAGGGCGGGTCGCGGAAGGGTTCGTCGCCGACCTGGTCGTCTTCGATCCCGACACGGTGGCCGACCGGGCGACGCCGGACGAGCCGCGCCGGACCGCTGCGGGCATCCCGTGGGTGCTCGTGGGCGGCACACCGGTGATCGAGGACGGGGCGCGCACCACGGCGCGGCCCGGGCAGGCGCTGCGGCACGGTGCGTAGACCTTCCACCCGCGCTCCCGCATGCAATATATTGCATGTGTCGCCGACCCGGAGGAGCACCTATGGCCCTGTCCGACTTCCCCCGTCACCCGCTCACGTTCGGGCCCAGCCCCGTGCATCCGATGCCGCGCCTCACCGCGCACCTCGGCGGCGGCGTCGAGATCTGGGCCAAGCGCGAGGACTGCAACGCCGGGCTCGCCTACGGCGGCAACAAGACCCGCAAGCTCGAGTACCTCGTGCCCGACGCGCTCGCGCAGGGCGCCGACACCCTCGTCTCGATCGGCGGCTACCAGTCCAACCACACGCGGCAGGTTGCCGCCGTCGCCGCGTCGCTGGGGCTGCGGGCGGTGCTCGTGCAGGAGAACTGGGTCGACTGGCCCGACACGGTCGCCGACCGCGTGGGCAACATCCTGCTCAGCCGCGTCATGGGCGCCGAGGTGCGGCTGGACCCTGCCGGCTTCGGCATCGGGTTCAAGGACTCGTGGGCGCGCGCCGTCGCGGAGGTGACCGAGCGAGGCGGCACGCCGTACGCCATCCCGGCCGGCGCGTCGGACCACCGGCTCGGGGGCCTCGGCTTCGCGCGATGGGCGTACGAGGTGCAGGAGCAGGAGCGCGAGCTCGGCGTCTTCTTCGACACGATCGTGGTGTGCGCGGTCACGGGCTCCACGCAGGCGGGCATGATCGCCGGGTTCGCCGCGCTCGAGGAGGCCGGCGGCCCGCCGCGCCGGGTCGTCGGCATCGATGCGAGCGCGAAGCCGGAGGAGACGCGCGACCAGGTGGCGCGGATCGCGCGCGCGACCGCGGAGCTCATCGGTGTGGGGCGGCCGCTGCGGGAGGACGAGATCACCGTGCTGTCCGGCTGGGCCGGGAACGCGTACGGCATCCCCGTCGAGTCCACCCTCGAGGCCATCCGGCTCACCGGGCGGCTCGAGGGCGTCATCCTCGACCCGGTGTACGAGGGCAAGTCGATGGCCGGCCTCGTCGACCTCGTGACAGCGGGCGAGGTCCCCGCCGGCAGCACCGTGCTCTACGCCCACCTGGGCGGGCAGCCCGCGCTCAACGCGTACAGCGGCCTCTTCACCGAAAGCCTCACCGGCGGCGAGGCCTAGAATCGCGTCAGTGACGGCGACGCCGCCGCCCGCCGGCCCGACGTGAGGACGCGAACGATGAGCACCGACTGCACGCACCTCGACCAGATCGCCGTGCCGGAGCCCGAGAGCACCGGGGACTGCCCGGAGTGCGTCGCCGTGGGCGGTACCTGGGTGCACCTGCGCGCCTGCCTCGTGTGCGGGCAGGTCGGCTGCTGCGACTCGTCGCCCGGCAAGCACGCGACCGGCCACTACGAGAAGACCCGCCATCCGCTCATGCGGTCGGTGGAGCCCGGCGAGGGCTGGGGCTGGTGCTACGTGGACGAGGAGACGATCTCGACCGCGGAGCTGGCCGCTCGGCGCTGACCGGGGGAGCGCCCCCGGTCAGCCTGCGGGCGTCGCCAGCCGGCGCAGCTCGGCCAGCACCGCGCTCGCGATCTCGGTGAGGGGGCGCTCCTCGCCGTCGCGCAACCACTGGGCGAACGCGACGGCGAACGCGGTGCTCGCCGACTCGGCGGCCAGCCGGGCGGCGGTCTCCTCGACGCCGCGGGCGTGCAGGGCGTCGCGGATCTCCGCGGCGACGTGCGACATCTTGTGCTGCTCGCGCTCCTGCAGCGCGGAGTGCTGGTCGATGACGGTCTGCCGCCGCCGCGAGCGGGGCCGCATCTCGTCGGTGAACACGGTCGCCGCCGAGGCGATCGCTGCCTCGATCAGCTCCCACGGCGTCGCGCCGTCCGGGGACTCGTCGATGCCGCGCAGGAAGGCCGCGCCGAGCATCTCCTGCCCGTCGAAGAGGACCTCGCGCTTGTCCGCGAAGTGCCGGAAGAACGTGCGTTCCGTGAGACCGACCGCCGCGGCGATGTCCGCCGCCGTCGTCTGCTCGTAGCCGCGGCTCACGAAGAGGTCGAGGGCGGCGTCCTGCAGTCGTCCGCGCGTTCCGGGTTGCCATCGGGCCATGGGTCCAGTCTATGTGATGACAGTGACTGACTTGAGGCGTACAGTCATGTCTGTGACTGACGTCAGTCACAGACATCACCGGAGGTATGACCATGCATGTATTCGTCACCGGAGGCTCCGGCTGGATCGGCTCCGCGTCCGTGGACCAGCTCCTCACCGACGGCCACACCGTGACGGCGCTCGCCCGGTCGGACGCGTCGGCGTCGGCCCTGGAGGCCAAGGGCGCCACCGTGCTCCGCGGCGACCTGGACCAGCTCGAGGTCCTGCGCCGCGGGGCCGACGCCGCCGACGCCGTGCTGCACCTCGCGAACAAGCACGACTTCGCGAACCCGGCTGCCACGAACGCGGCCGAGCGGGCCGCCGTCCAGACGCTCGGCGACGCGCTCACCGGCAGCGGCCGCCCCTTCCTCGTGGCGGCGGGCATCGCGGGGGTCGTGCAGGGCCGTCCGGCCACCGAGGCGGACGCCTCGCCCTTCCACGGCCCGGACTCTCCGCGCGGCGGCAGCGAGAACCTCGCGCTCGAGATGGTCGAGCAGGACGTGCACGCCGTCGCGCTGCGGTTCGCGCCGACCGTGCACGGTGTCCTCGACCACGGGTTCATGGCGGTGCTGCACGACACCGCGCGCCGCACCGGCGTCGCCGCCTACGTGGGCGACGGCACCGACGCGTGGGCCGCCGTCCACCGGTCCGACGCCGCCCGGCTCGTCTCGCTCGCGCTGTCCAAGGCGCCCGCCGGCGCCAGGCTGCACGCGACCGCCGAGGTGGGCGTGCCGACCCGGGAGATCGCCGAGGCGATCGGCCGCGCGCTCGACCTGCCCGTCGCGTCGGTGCCGCAGGAGCAGGCGACCGAGCACTTCGGGTGGATCGGCGCGTTCTTCGGCCAGGACCTGCGCGCCACGAGCACGACGACACGGCAGCAGCTCGGCTGGGAGCCCACCGGCCCGACGCTGCTGGAGGACATCGCCGCGGGCGCGTACACGGCGGGCTGAGCCTCAGCGACGGAGCGCGAAGCGCGGCGAGGGCTATCGTCAGAAGATGGGCCGTGATCCCCACATCCCGGACGCGTTCGACGTCGTGACCGTCGTCGTCCTGCGGCGTCCCGCCGACGCGCCCGCGATGTCCGACACCGCGCTCGACACGCTCCAGGCCGAGCACCTCGCGTACCGGGCGGAGCTGGTCCGGGGCGGGGTGCTCGTCGCGAACGGCCCGTTCGGCGAGCAGAGCGACGAGGCGTACCGCGGCATGTCGATCTTCGCGTGCGGTCCCGCCGAGGCGGCACGTCTGTCGGAGGCCGACCCGTCGGTCGTCGCGGGCCGGCTGGTCTACGACGTCATGGAGTGGTGGGTCGCCGCGGGCACCCTGGCGTTCCCCGCGGCGAGCACCCCGGTCGCCACCCGCCGCTCCCTCCCGGACTGACCGAGGGTGCCGTGCCCCCGTACGCTGAGCGCATGGGGATCCCCTCCCGTGCCGCCACGCCGCGCGAGGCGGACAACCTGCGCCTGCTCCGGGTCCGCGACGCCATCGACCGGGGCTACGCGGAGCCGCTCGATGTGGCGGCGCTGGCCGCCGTCGCGCACGTGTCGCCGTCGCACCTCATCCGCGCGTTCAAGGCCGCCTTCGGGGAGACGCCGCACCGGTATCTGCAGCGGCGTCGGATCGAGCGGGCCATGGCGCTGCTGCGCGAGACGGCCACGCCCGTGACCGAGGTGGCGTTCGCGGTGGGGTTCCAGAGCCTCGGTACGTTCAGCCGAACGTTCAGCGAGATCGTCGGTTCGTCGCCCACCACGTACCGCCGGACCGCCGCGCCGCTGCTCGCGCCGGGCTGCTTCACGCGCGCCTGGACCCGTCCGGCGACGGGAACCGCGCGGGGCTGACGGGCGCGGGATCGAGCAGTTTCGGAGAAGCGCCCCGGCCCGGCTGCGACCACGATGGGCCCATGCTGACTTCCATCGCCATCACCCCAGTTCGCGTGCTCGACCAGCAGGAGGCCCTCGACTTCTACGTCGGCAAGCTCGGGTTCGAGGTGAGCGCCGACGTCGACATGGGCTTCATGCGCTGGCTCACGATCTCGCTGCCCGCCGACCCCGACCGCCACCTGCTCCTGGAGGTACCCGCGCCGCCCGCGCTGAGCGAGGACTCGGCCGCACAGGTCCGTGACCTGCTCACCCGGGGCGCCCTCGGCGCCGCCTGCATCCTCAACACCGACGACTGCCAGGCCGAGTACGAGCGCCTCACCGCGCTCGGCGTCGAGTTCACCGAGCTGCCGACCCGGCAGCCCTACGGCATCGACGCCGCGCTGCGCGACCCGTTCGGCAACCACATCCGCCTCACCGAGCCGGCGCGGGGTCCGGTCGAGGTGACGCAGGAGGACATCGAGCGCTGGAGCAGGGAGGCCCCCCAGCGCTGAGCTGCGGCCTTCGACCTCCCTGGATCGTCTTCGAGACCGACGTTGCTCGGCTTTGACGACGCTCAAAGCCGAGCAACGTCGGTCTCGAAAGCGATCAGCGGCAGCCGCCCGCTGCGTCAGGCGGGCCGGTCCGCCGCCACGTCCAGGATCCACGTCACGCCGAAGCGGTCCGTGAGCATGCCCGACGCCGGCGCCCATGCCGACGGCCCGTACTCCTCGACGACGGTCGCGCCCTCGGCCAGGCCCTTCCACAGCGCGCCGACCTCCTCGACACCGTCGCCCCGTACCGACACGAAGAACGGCTCGTCGGTGAGGGTCGCGCCGTTCTCGCGGCGGGTCGTCGGCGTGCCGACGGGGCGGTCCTCGCCCGGGACGTCGTAGGCCATGATGCGGAAGCCGTTCTCGGCGACGACCTGGCCGAACACGACCCTGTCGGCGCCGGGCGCGTCCGCGGGCACGCCGACGTCGCCGTAGGTGGTGACGAGCAGCTGCCCCCCGAACACGGCGTGGTAGTGCTCGAGGGCTGCCCGGGCCTGACCGCGGAAGTTCAGGTGGGGCACGGTGGTGATCGACATGTCGACCGTCCTTTGCGGAGAGGGGGACGCCGCCGGAGGTCCCGGCGACAGACCCACCCTCCCGGCAGTTCCGGACAGGGAACGTCCGGTACTCGTGACAGTCTGGACGGCATGCCGATCGCCGACGCGACCACGACGTCGTCCCGCCTGCTCGCCCTGCTGTCTCTGCTGCAGGCGCGCCGGGACTGGCCGGCGGAGCGCCTCGCCGGCCGGCTCGGCGTGAGCGAACGCACCGTGCGCCGCGACGTCGACCGGCTGCGCGAGCTCGGCTACCCGGTCCAGGCGACCAGAGGGCCGGAGGGCGGTTACCGGCTCGGTGCCGGTTCCGAGGTCCCGCCCCTCCTGTTCGACGACGAGCAGGCCGTCGCCCTCGCCGTCGCCCTCCGGACCGCCGTGACCACGGGGGCCGACGTCGAGGACGCCGCCGCCCGCGCGCTCGCGACGTTGCGCCAGGTGCTGCCGTCGAGGCTGCGGCAGCGGGTCGACGCGCTCGAGCTGTCGGCGGGCCGCCCGGCCGGTGTGTCCGTCGGCACCGACGTCCTCGTCGCGCTGAGCGCCGCCGTCCGCCGTCGGGAGGAGGTGCGGTTCGACTACCGCGCGCCCGGCCGCCCGGACGACGGCGACGGCCCGCCGCGCCGGGTCCAGCCGCACCACGTCGTGGCCCGCGACGGGCGCTGGTACGTCGTCGGCTGGTCGCCCGCGCGGGACGACTGGCGGGTCTACCGCGTCGACCGGATGGAGCTCCGCGTGCCCAACGGCCCCCGGTTCACGCCGCGGGAGGTGCCCGGCGGGGACGTCGCGGCCTTCCTGACGGCGCGCTTCACGGGTTCGGGTGACCCCGGGCCCCGCGCCGCGGGGTGGGCGTGCCGCGGCGAGGTGGTGCTCGACCTGCCCGTCGAGCGGGTGGCACCGTTCGCGCAGGACGGCGTCGTCGAGGCGCTCGGCCCTGACCGGACACGGCTCGTGGCGGGTGCCTGGAGCTGGGCGGCGCTGGCCGCGAGCCTGCTGCGGTTCGACGCCGACGTCGAGGTGGTCGGCCCGCCCGAGCTCCGCGCGGCGTTCGCGGACGTGGCGGTCCGGGCGAGCCGCGCGGCGTCGTCGGGCGGCGGCTGATCCTGTCGCGAACGTGCCTCGAGGCCGGCGCCTCCCGGGTCCGCGAGCACGCAGGACCGAGAGACGCCGACCTCGAGGCGGGGGCGACGCCGACGCGTCAGGCGACCGTGGCGTCCACCGTCACGTCGATGTTCCCGCGCGTCGCGTTCGAGTACGGGCATACCTGGTGGGCGGCCTCGACGAGGCTGTCGGCCGTGGCCTGGTCCACCCCGGAGAGCTCGACGTGCAGTGCGGCGCTGAGGCCGTAGGCACCGCCCTCGGTCGGGTGGATGCCAACCTCGGCGATGACGGCGGAGTCGGCGATCGTGATCTTCTGTGCGGCCGCGACGCCCTTGAGGGCGCTGTGGAAGCAGGAGGCCCAGCCGGCGGCGAAGAGCTGCTCGGGGTTGGTGCCGCCGCCGGGGCCGCCCATGGCCTTCGGCACGGCGAGCGTCAGGTCCAGCACGCCGTCGTCGCTCGCGGCGCGGCCTCCTGCGCGGCCGTCGCCGGTCGAGGTCGCCACTGCGGTGTAGATGCTGTCAGCCATGTTCCGCTCCTTGGTCGCGTCGCTTGTAGACGAACTAGTACGTCCACTCTACGGTGAGGAGCGTCCCGGCACAAGCGCGGTGCGCGGCTCAGCCGAGGTCGTCGCCCACGATGGCCTTCGCCGCCAGCCTCTCCTCCTCGCCGACCTCCCACACCTCGTGGCTCGCATGCAGGGCGAGCAGGATGATCGCGCAGCCCAGCACCAGGTCGGGCCAGCCCGATCCGGTCTGTGCGGTGAGCAGACCCATCGCGATGATCGCCACGTTGACCACCACGTCGTTCCGTGCGGAGAGGAAGGCGGCGCGGCCGAGGGCCCCGCCCTGGTGGTGGCTCCGTGCCAGGAGCCAGGCGCTCACGCCGTTGACGACGATCGCGCCGGCCGAGGCCACGACCAGGGGGAGCGCGTCGGGCGGCGTCGGCGACCCGAAGCGCTGCACGGCCTCCCACGCTGCCGCCGCGGCGGGCAGCAGGATCAGCGCGGCCATGACCCGGCCCATGCGGGCGCGCCGGGCGAGGGGCCACGTGAGAGCGAGCGCGACGAGCAGGTTGATCGCGGTGTCCTCGAGGAAGTCGACGCTGTCCGCCAGGAGGGCGACCGATCCGGCGCCGAGCGCCACGGTCAGCTCGACCACGAAGTACGCGAGGTTCAGCGCGGCCACGACGAGGACGGTCCGGCGAAGGCTCGCCGTGTGCCTGCTGGTCATGGCTGCGAACCGTCACGCACGGCGCGCCAGCATGCTGAACGAGTTCGGGAGCCGCCCATCCCACGCGGCGGCGTCAACGCCGCCGGGCCGCCAGAACGGCTCGGGGTGCTCCGCGAGGTTCTCGAGCAGGAATCCCGAGCGGAGGCCTGCCGTGACGATGTCCGCAAGGGTGTGCTGCTGCTCAACCGCACCCCGCCCGGGAAACGTGTCGTTGACGTGCGAGGCGGCGAAGTACCCGCGGTCGGGTCGGATCCGTGGTTCATCGGCGTCCCAGGTCCACAGCGGGACCAAGGGATGCGCCTCGTAGACGTAGAGCCGACCACCTGGGCGCAGCAGGCGGTACGTCTCCGCGAGGAAGGCGTCGAGATCGGCGAGCCAGATGAGTGCGCCCTTGCCCGTGTAGACGAGGTCGGCGCACGCGTCCGGCAGGCCGCTGTTCGGCAGTGTCGACTGCGTGTAGCGGCACGGAAGGCCGAGCTCGTTCGCTCGCCGCTGGGCGCTCGAGACGGCGGCCTCGCTGTAGTCGAGACCATGCACCGTGCGTGCGCCGAGGCGGACGAGGGCAGCGTCGTCCAGGCCGTGACCGCTGAGCGGGTGAACCACGTCCGCGCCCGGCACGATATCCGCAAGGGCGTCCAGCTCAGGGGGAAGGAGTACGGCGGTTCGGGCGGCTTCGAGGTGTGCGGCGTACTCGTCCTCGTACTTGCGCGCCGCCGCGGCCCACGCGGTCCGGGTCTGGTGGTCAGTACTCATTCGCCCAGCGTCGCAGCGGGCGAAGAGATCGCGACAGTCCGAACCGCGGTGACCCTCCGCATGATCGGCGCTCCGGCCTCCCGCTGACCGCAGCGGCGGGTCTAGCATGCTTTCCATGCCGCAGATGAGGATCCGCGACGCCGCCACCTACCTCGGCGTCAGCGACGACACCGTGCGCCGCTGGATCGACCGCGGCATGCTCACCGCGGGCACCGACGCGTCGGGCCGCAAGGTGGTCGACGGCTACGAGGTGGCGTTGGTCGCACGCGAGCAGGCGACGCCGCCCGGTCCGCCCGGCGGGGTGGCCAGCTCGGCGCGCAACCGGTTCGTCGGCATCGTCACCGACCTGCGGGTCGACACCGTGATGGCCCAGGTCGAGCTCCAGTGCGGTCCGTTCCGCGTGGTGTCGCTCATGAGCAGCGAGGCGGTGCGCGACCTGCGGCTCGAGCTCGGCTCGGTCGCGGTGGCGGTCATCAAGTCGACGACCGTCATCGTCGAGACCGCGGCGGAGGAGTCATGAGGCGCGTCGTGCCGGCCGCGACGGCGGTCCTGCTGCTCACCGCGGGGTGCGCGTCCGGCGACGCCGACGCCGCCACCGGCGAGACCACGCTGACCGTGTTCGCCGCGGCGTCCCTGACGGCGACGTTCGAGGAGATCGGCGAGGAGTTCGAGCGCACCCACGAGGGTGTCGAGGTGGCGTTCAGCTTCGCCGGGTCGTCGGACCTGGTCGCGCAGGTCCAGGAGGGCGCGCCGGCCGACCTGGTCGCGTCGGCCGACGAGGCGACCATGGAGCGGCTGACCGCCGACGGGCTGGCGGGCGCCGACCCGGTGGCCTTCGCGTCCAACACGCTCCGGATCGCCGTGCCGGCGGGCAACCCGGCCGACGTGTCCGGCCTCGCGGACCTGGCCGGCGACCTCGACGTCGTCGTCTGCGCCCCGGAGGTACCGTGCGGCGCCGCCACGCAACGGGTCGCGCGGCGGGCGGGCGTCGAGCTGTCCCCGGTCAGCGAGGAGCGGTCCGTCACCGACGTGCTGGCCAAGGTGACGACCGGCGAGGCCGACGCGGGCCTGGTGTACGTCACCGACGTCGCCGCGGCGGGCGGCGCGGTCGAGGGCGTCGCGTTCCCCGAGGCGGCCGCGGCGGTGAACGTGTACCCGATCGCGGCCGTCGCGGGGAGCCCGCACGCCGAGCTGGCCGCAGAGTTCGTCGACCTCGTCCGCGCCGGGCCCGGGCAGCGCATCCTGCGCGACGCCGGGTTCGCGCCCGCACCCTGATGTCGAGCTCGCCCGGCCGGGTCGGCGTCCCCGCCTGGATCGTCGTCCCCGCCGTCGCGGGGGCGGCGTTCGTGCTGCTCCCGCTCGTCGCGATCGTGCTCCGCACCCCGTGGAGCCGGTTCCTCGACCTGCTCCTGTCGCCCGCCTCCGCCGACGCGCTCGCGCTCAGCCTGCGGACCTCCGCCACGAGCACGGTGCTGTGCGTGCTGCTCGGCGTGCCGATGGCGCTCGTCCTGGCCCGGACGAGCTTCCGCGGGCAGGGCGTGCTGCGCTCGCTCGTGCTCCTTCCGCTCGTGCTGCCGCCCGTGGTCGGCGGCATCGCGCTGCTGTACACGTTCGGCCGGCGCGGGCTGCTCGGGCGGACGTTCGAGGTGCTGGGCGTGCAGGTGGCGTTCTCGACGACGGCGGTCGTGCTCGCCCAGACGTTCGTGGCGCTGCCGTTCCTCGTGGTCAGCCTCGAGGGCGCGCTGCGGACCGCCGGGCAGCGGTACGAGGTTGTCGCCGCCACCCTGGGTGCGAGCCCGACCACCGTCTTTTGCCGCGTGACCCTCCCGCTCGTGCTGCCCGGCCTGGTCTCGGGCGCGGTGCTCGCGTTCGCCCGGTCCCTGGGCGAGTTCGGCGCCACGATCACGTTCGCGGGCAGCCTGCAGGGTGTCACCCGCACCCTCCCGCTCGAGATCTATGTCCGCCGTGAGACGGACGCCCCGGCCGCCGTCGCCCTCTCGCTCGTGCTCGTCGTGGTGGCCGTGCTGGTCATCGGCCTCACCCGTCAGGGGAGGACGGGACCGTGAGCTTCCGGTACGACGCCGCCGTGGCCGCCCGCGACGTCGACGTTGCCCTCGAGATCGAGCGCGGCGAGACGCTCGCGCTGCTGGGCCCGAACGGCGCGGGCAAGTCCACGGTGCTGGCCGTCGCCGCGGGCCTGCTGCGCCCCGACTCCGCACGTGTCGAGCTCGACGGGCGTCCGCTGACCGTGAGCGGGGCTGGACGGCGCGCGGTGCACGTGCCGCCGCACGACCGGCAGATCGCCCTGCTGTCCCAGGAACCCCTGCTGTTCCCGCACCTCAGCGTGCTCGACAACGTCGCGTTCGGGCCTCGCAGCCGGGGCGCGAGCCGCGCCGCCGCGCGCGCGACGGCTCGCCACTGGCTCGCCGAGGTCGGCGTCGAGGAGCTCGCGGACCGCCGTCCCGCCCAGGTCTCGGGCGGGCAGGCGCAGCGTGCGGCGGTGGCCCGCGCGCTGGCGGCCGACCCGGGCCTGCTGCTCCTCGACGAGCCGATGGCGGCGCTCGACGTCGCCGTCACACCCGACCTGCGCCGCACGCTGCGCCGCGTGCTCGCCGACCGGACGGTGCTCCTGGTCACCCACGACGCGCTCGACGCCCTCGTGCTCGCCGACCGGGTCGCCGTCCTCGAGGGCGGCCGCGTCGTGGACCACGGCGAGACCGCGCGCGTGCTGTCCCAGCCCCGCAGCAGGTTCACCGCGCAGCTCGCGGGCCTCAACATGGTCACCGGCACGTGGCAGGACGGCGCGGTACGCACCGCCTCCGGCCTGCGCCTCGAGGGCATGCCCGACGGCGACCCGCAGCCGGGCGACGCCGTCGTCGCGGTGTTCCCGCCGCGCGCGGTGTCGGTGTTCCGTGAGCCCCCGGGCGGCAGTCCGCGCAACGTCCTGCGCGTCACGCCCACCCAGCTCGAGCCCCACGCCGGCCAGGTGCGGGTGCGGACGGCGGAGCTCAGCGCCGACATCACGCCGCAGGCCGCCGCGGAGCTCGACCTCGCCCCGGGCGCGCGCGTCTGCTTCGTCGTCAAGGCCGCGGAGATCACGGTGTACGCCGTCTGAGGCGCGGAGTTCCCGGCCGAATCACCCGGGTATTTCCCGCACCCGGCGCGCGCCCGGCCGGTCGTGGCTCCATCCTGGCTGGAGGGGGCCGGGTCCATGCACGTCGCTGGATCTGGGGCAGCTTTCGCTGCGGGGGCCGCGCCCCCGCACCCGTGAACGGAGTCAGATATGCCGAGCATTGTCACGAACGACGGGGTGGAGATCTTCTACAAGGACTGGGGGAGCGGGCAGCCGATCGTGTTCAGTCACGGCTGGCCGTTGTCGTCGGACGACTGGGACTCGCAGATGTTGTTCTTCGTCCGGCAGGGCTTCCGGGTCATCGCGCACGACCGGCGGGGTCACGGCCGTTCGACCCAGGTGGCTGACGGGCACGACATGGACCACTACGCGGACGACCTGGCGGCGCTGACGGCCCACCTGGACCTGCACGACGCCGTGCACGTGGGGCACTCGACCGGTGGTGGTGAGGTGATCCGCTACATCGCGCGGCACGGTGATGCGCGGGTGGCCAAGGCGGCGATCATCGCCGCCGTCCCGCCGTTGATGGTGCAGACGGACGTCAACCCGGACGGGTTGCCGATCGGGGTGTTCGACGACCTGCGGTCGCAGCTGGCGGCGAACCGGTCGGAGTTCTACTGGAACCTGTCGGCGGGTCCGTTCTACGGGTTCAACCGGCCGGGGGTGGAGCTGCGTGAGCCGCTGGTGCTGAACTGGTGGCGGCAGGGGATGGCCGGTGGTGCGAAGGCGCACTACGACGGCATCGCGGCGTTCTCGGAGACCGACTTCACCGAGGACCTCCGGGTGGTGCAGGTGCCGGTGCTGGTCATGCACGGTGATGACGACCAGATCGTGCCGTACGCGAACGCGGGTCCGAAGTCGGCCGAGCTGCTGCCGAACGGGACCCTGCGGACGTACGAGGGGTTCCCGCACGGTATGCCGACCACGCATGCCGAGGTGATCAACGCCGACCTGTTGGACTTCATCCGCTCCTGACCCGGACCCGCGCCGCTGCCTTGCGCGTCCACGCCGTCTGCCGCGCGTCGATGAACGCGCGGATGCAGCGTGGGCAGCCGTCCATGTGCGACTCGAACCGGCGCACGCGCCGGGCCGGCAGGCGCCGGTCGAGGTAGTCGTGCATGACGGCGCGCGTGGAGCGGCACTCGACATCCCGCAGGTCGTGGACGACGGCGTCGCGCGACGATCGTGCCTCGCGCGGTCTGGTATGGCCCGCAGTCACCCGGATCTGCCCCCTGTGCACGCAATCACCCGGTTTGGACCGGCTGGCATCATTCTCGCCGTCGATGTGGATGCATCGAAATGCCCTTGTGATATGCGGTTCGCGATATGCGCTTGCTCAAGAGCCGCCCCGACCCGCCACCAGCCGCCGAGGTAGTCACCTGGCGAGGTAGTCAGTTGGCGAGGTAGTCACGCAGCGAGGTAGTCACCTGTGTGGTGATCCTGCCGCCGGGGTATGGCTGTCAGGGCCGGCGCGAGGCAGAGCGCAGGCGAGGCTCTCGGCCTGCGCCGGGCCTCGCCCCGCTCCGTCAGGCGAGGAACAGGAGGGCCGAGCTGATCAGGACGACGGCGGCGGTGGCGAGGTGCACGCCGAACGCGACGGCCTTCGACCCGCCGTGGCGCAGCACGATGAAGGTGTCGCCGATCGGTGCCAGCGCGACGGCGAGCATGTACCAGGCCTCGGCCTGCGCCCCGGCGAAGATCAGCAGCACGAGGCCTACGACGCCGAACGTCGTGTCCCGCACGCCCTTGATCTCCAGGTAGGCGCGGTCCTGCGTAGCGGGGACGCCGTAGCCGGCGGCCGCCGCGAAGGGCTGCAGCAGGAAGCGCACGCCGATGAACAGGATGAAGACGTTGAGGACGGCGGCGAGCGTGTAGGCGGCGATGGTCATGGAGACTCCCTGCTAGCGGTGACAGTGTTGATAGCAACGCTAGCAGAGCGTCGGTAGGATTCCTAGCGTTGCTAGGATGGGCGCATGGCGACAGGCAACCGGCGCGAGCGCGAACGTGCGCAGCGCGAGCAGATGATCGTCCGCGCGGCACGCGAGCTCGCCGAGGCCGAGGGCTGGGACGCCGTCACGACCCGACGCCTCGCCGCCGAGATCGAGTACAGCCAGCCCGTGCTCTACAGCCACTTCAGCGGCAAGGCCGCGATCATGACGGCGGTCGCGGCCGAAGGCTTCGAGGAGCTCGCGGTCGCGCTGCGCACGGCGCGGACGGCGGTGTCGGGCGTGCGGGCGTCGCTCGCCGCCGTCGCACGGGCGTACACGGACTTCGCGCGCGAGCGGCCGGCGCTCTACGACGCGATGTTCACGCACGCCGTCGAGCTCCGGTTCGCCAGCCCGGACGCGCCCGATGCGCTGCAGGCGGGCTTCGCCGAGTTCCTCGAGGTGGTCGGGCCGGTCGCGGGGGATGACGCCCCCGGCCTCCTCGCCGAGACGTTCTGGGCCGGCCTGCACGGGCTCGCGCTGCTCGAACGCAGCGGCAGGCTCCCGGAACAGGCGCACGACGAGCGCCTGACCCTCCTGATCGCCCGCCTCGCCCCGCCGAGGTAGTCAGCTGGCGAGGTAGTCACGTAGCGAGGTAGTCACATAGCGAGGTAGTCACATAGCGAGGTAGTCGCCCAGCGAGCGCCACGTGACTACCTCGCCACGTGACTACCTCGCCACATGACTACCTCAGCGGGAGGGGCGGGGGAGGAGGTCTTCCGCCTGGAGCTGGGCGCGGACCGCCAGCTCCGCGGCCTTGAGCGCGTGCTCCTGCGTCATCGCGTTCTCGGTCCGCTCCAGGCAGTCGAGCACGAGCTGGCCGAAGTACGGGTACCCGACCTTGCCGTGCACGTCGAAGTGCGTCTCCTCCTCACCGTTGGCCAGGAAGAGGTGCCCCGGGCCGTCCTGCGTGCCGAGGTTCATGTACTTGCGCTGCTCGATGAAGCCCTCGGTGCCGAGGATGAAGGTGCGGCCGTCGCCCCAGGTCTGCAGACCGTCCGGCGTGAACCAGTCGCAGCGGAAGTAGCCCGTCGCGCCGGTGTCGGTGGTGAGCATCGCGTCGCCGAAGTCGTCGAGACCGGGGTGGTCCGGGTTGGCGTAGTTGGCGATCTGGCTGCGCACCACCGTCGCGTCGGAGGCGCCGGTGTAGTGCAGGATCTGCTCGATCTGGTGGCTGCCGATGTCGCACAGGATGCCGCCGTACTTCTCCTTCTCGAAGAACCACGCGGGCCGCGACCCGGCGGACAGGCGGTGCGGGCCGGTGCCCATGACCTGCACGACACGACCGATGGCGCCTGCCTCGATGAGCTGCGATGCGAAGACCGCCGTCTCCACGTGGATCCGCTCGGAGTAGTAGACGGCGTACTTGCGGCCCGTGGTCGCCGTCGCCTCGCGGACGGCGGCGAGCTGGTCGAGCGTGGTGAGCGGGGCCTTGTCGGTGAAGTAGTCCTTGCCCGCGGCGATGACGCGCAGGCCGAGGGCGGCGCGCTCGGACGTCACGGCGGCACCGGCCACGAGGTGGACCGCGTCGTCGTCGAGGACCTCCTGCTCGCTGCGGGCCACCCGGACGTCGCCGAACCGCTGGACGAACTGCTCGACCTTGGCCGGGTCGGGGTCGTAGACCCACTTGAGGGTCGCGCCCGCGCCGATCAGGCCCTCGCACATGCCGTAGATGTGGCCGTGGTCGAGGCCGACCGCCGCGATGACGAACTCGCCGGGGCCGACGACGGGCGCCGGCATGGCGTCGGGGGAGTAGGTGCCGCCGAATGCTGTGCTCATGGGTCTCTTTCGCTCGGTGGGTGGTGGGGCCGGGGCGCGTCAGCGCGCCTCGCCGCCGACGGAGATGGTGCCCTCGAGGTCGTCGATCGACCGCGCCTTGGTGAAGTAGCGCGGGGCGTTCTCCAGCACGCCCTCGCCCGTGTAGTACGGGCTGTCCGCGGGGATCGGCAGGTCGACGGTGCGGCGCTCGATCGCCGCCTGGTAGATCGCGGTGACGACCTCGACGGTGCGGCGGCCGTCGGCGCCGCCGATCGCGGGCGCGCGGCCGGTCTCCAGCGCGGCGAGCACGTCGTCGACCTGGCCCGTGTGGCCGAGGTGGGCCAGCTTCTCGTGGGCGGCCGCGAGCTCCTCGAGGCGCGCGACGAGCGCGGTGTCGCCGTTGGACGTCGGGAAGCCGTTGGGCTGGGTGGTCTCCGAGCGCACCTTCCAGGGCTGCGCGACGGACGCGTCGCGGCCCTGGACCACGATCTCCTGCTCCTCGCCGTGGTGCACGACCGAGCTCGTGAGCTGGGCGACGGCGCGGTCGTACTGCAGCAGCGCGACCGAGAGGTCCTCGACCTCGGCGTTGTCGTGCCACGCGTTGGTCATCATCGCGGCCACGGCCTGCGGCGCCCCGAGCATCCAGAGCATGAGGTCGATGTGGTGGATCGCGTGGTTGAGCGTGGGGCCGCCGCCCTCCGACTGCCACGTGCCGCGCCAGGACAGGTCGTAGTACGGCACGCCGCGCCACCACGCCGAGTCGGTACGCAGGTGGGCGACGGGCCCGAGAAGGCCGGAGTCGAGCGCCTCCTTGAGCACGGCGATGTCGTCGCGGAACCGGTTCTGCGCCACGACGGACAGGACCTTGCCGCTCTCGCGCTCGGCCCGGAGCATCGCGTCGCAGTCGGTGAGCGAGGGCGCCATCGGCTTCTCGACCAGGACGTTCTTGCCCGAGCGCAGCAGGTCGATCGTGATCGGCGCGTGCGTGGACGGCGGCGTGCACACGCTCACCAGGTCGATGTCCTGCCGGTCCAGCAGCTCCTCGTGCGAGGCGACCACGACGGCGTCGTCGAGCCCGAGCTCCTGCTTCCTCGCCTCGGCCCGCTCGGGCACGACGTCGCACAGGGCGACCACGCGGCACCGCTCGGGGAACTGCAGGTAGGCCCGCAGGTGGGAGGCGGAGATGTTTCCGGTGCCCACCAGGGCGACGTTCAGCATGCGTGCTCCTCGGTTCTGACGCCGGGGTGCCCGGGAGCCCGTGCGGACCGCACCGTCCACCTCCACCGTCGCTGTCGAAACATTTCGCCGAAAAATTTCAGGATCCGGCAGAAACCGCGTTGTACGCTAACGGCCCGTTGTTCCGCTGTAAAGGGCCTCGAATCGGTCCGAGGTGGCCGGGGCGGCCCGCTGGCGGAGGCGCTTGCGACTCTTGTGATTTTCGAGGATCCGGGATACAAACTGACCGGACGAGGAGGGCTGGCGTGACGAAGAAGACCGGGGCCCCGCGCCCCAACCTGGCGGCCGTCGCCGCGCACGCCGGCGTGTCCACCGCGACCGCCTCCAAGGTCGTCAACGGTCGCCCGGACGTCGCCGAGGGCACGCGCGAGCGCGTCGAGCGCGCCATCGCCGAGCTCGGCTACCGCGGCCCCACCCGGGTCAGTACGGCGACCACCGTCGAGCTCATGGTCGACGTGCTGGACACCACCTACGCGACGCAGATCCTGCGTGGCGTCGTGCTGGCGGCCGAGGAGCTCGACCTCGACGTCGTCGTGGGCCGCGTGCGCCGGCGGTCCGCGCGCGGCGTGCCGGAGTCGAGCGCCGCGTGGGCGCAGCGCCTCGCCGCCGCCGAGCGCGTCGGAGCGATCGTGCTGACCTCGGGTCTCGGCCCCGACGTCTACGGCAGCCTCGCGCGCGCCCGGCTGCCCGTCGTCGTCATCGACCCCCTGGACTTCACGCAGGAGGGCGTCGTCTCGGTCGGCTCGACCAACTGGCTCGGCGGGCGCAGCGCCGCCGAGCACCTGGTCGGCCTGGGGCACCGGCACATCGCCGTGGTCGCGGGGCCCGCGGAGTCGCTGAGCGCGGTCGCGCGTCTGGACGGCTTCCTCACCTACTGCCGGCAGAGGGGCGTCGAGGTCGACCCCGAGCTCGTGCGGCCCATCCGGTTCGACCACGACCAGGCCGTCGAGGTCGCCGAGCGCTGGTTCCGCCGGCCGGACCCGCCCACGGCGGTGTTCGCGGGCAGCGACGCCCAGGCGATGGGTGTCCTCGAGGCCGCCCGCCGCGCGGAGCTGCGGGTCCCGCAGGACGTCAGCCTCGTCGCGTACGACGACACGCCGCTCGCCTCGTGGGCCAACCCGCCGCTGACCGCGGTACGCCAGCCGCTCGAGGAGATCGGGCGGCGCGCCGTGCACACGGTCCAGCAGCTCCACGAGGGCAGGCCCGTCGACTCCCACCACATCGAGATCGCCACCACGTTCGTCGTGCGTGACTCGACCGCAGAACCCCGCACCACCCTGCTCCGCACCGCGCGGGGCTGACCAGCCGCCGGGGCCACGGCACCGGCGGGCACCCACGACCAGCCGCCGGGCGTACCGGTCCGGCGGACCGACCGAGACGCCGTGCGGGCAGCCGCACGACGTCCCCGATCGACGGAGATCACCATGCGCACAGCCGACGACTGGCCCATCGCGGCCAACATGCTTTCCTTCGGGTCGACGACGCCGGACGGCACCCCCAACGTCGACGCCCCCGCCGAGTCCTGGCGCGGCCAGCTCCAGCAGGTCGCCGACCTGGGCTTCGCCCACGTCGACCCCACCGACGCCTGGCTGTCGATCGGCGAGCTGAGCGACGCCCGGTTCGAGGAGCTGCTCACCGTGCTGCAGGAGACGGGGCTCACGGTCCCGTCGGTCTCGACCACCCGCCGCAGCGTCGTCGACGCCGAGCGCGGCGAGGACTACCTGCGCTTCGGCCACACCATCATCGACCGCGCCCCCGCGCTCGGCGCCGAGGTCGTCAACTTCGGGTTCATGCAGGCGCTCACGCCTGCCCAGGAGAAGGCGCTGTGGTTCTGGCTCGCCGAGGGGCACCACGACGACCTCGACGACAAGGAGGGCTACGACCTGGCCGTGGCCCGCATCCGGGAGCTCGCCGACCACGCCGGCGAGGTCGGCGTGCAGGTCAGCCTCGAGATGTACGAGGACACGTACATCGGGACGCCCGACCTGGCGGTGCGGTTCGTGCAGGACGTCGACCGCGACAACGTCGGTATCAACCCCGACCTCGGTAACCTGGTACGCCTGCACCGTCCCATCGAGGACATCCCGACGATGTTCGAGAAGGTCCTGCCGCTGACCAACTTCTGGCACATCAAGAACTACACGCGGGACGAGGACCCGGCGACGGGTTCGTACGCCACGCACCCGACGCCCCTGGTCCAGGGCGTCGTGAACTACCGCGCCGTGATCCGCCGGGCCCTCGAGCTGGGCTTCGAGGGGGTCTTCGTGTGCGAGCACTACGGCTCCGACAGCCTCGGCGTCGCCGCCATCAACCGCGAGTACATCCGCGAGGTGCTCCGCGGCGCCGGGCGCTGACCCCGCAACCCCCAGGTTCCCGAGCAAAGGTGCAGGTGAGATGACCTTCGTCCACAACCGACCGGAAAACTTCGTCCCCGAGGCCCTGAGCGGTCTCGTCAAGGCCCACCCGGGCAGGCTCCGTGCCGTCCCCGGCGGCATCGCCCGCGCGGACGGCACCCGCCCGGGCAAGGTCGCCGTCGTCGTCGGCGGCGGGTCCGGGCACTACCCGGCCTTCGCCGGCCTGGTCGGCGACGGCCTGGCCGACGCCGCCGTCTGCGGCGACATCTTCACGTCCCCGTCGACCCGCCAGGTGCTCGACGTGTGCCGCGCCGCCGACGCGGGCGCAGGCGTCTTCGTCACGTTCGGCAACTACGCCGGCGACGTGCTCAACTTCGGTGCGGCCGCCAGCCGCCTGCGCGCCCAGGGCACGGACGTCACCATCCTCCTGGTGACCGACGACGTCGCCTCCGCGCCCGCCGACCGGCACCACGACCGCCGCGGCGTCGCGGGAGACCTCGTGGTGTTCAAGCTCGCGGGCGCTGCCGCGGAGGAGGGCGCCGACCTGGCCGAGGTCAACCGCCTCGCCGCCCACGGCAACGACCGCACCCGCTCGTTCGGCGTCGCCTTCGACGGCTGCACGCTGCCCGGCCACGACCACCCGCTGTTCACGCTCGAGCCGGGCGTCGCGGCCTGGGGCCTCGGCATCCACGGCGAGCCGGGCATCGGCGAGGAGGCCCGGCCCAGCGCCGCCGCGCTGGCCACCGAGCTCGTCGACCGCGTGCTCGCCGAGCGCCCCGCCGACGCCGACGGCCGCGCCGCCGTGCTGCTCAACGGGCTCGGCAACGTCAAGTACGAGGAGCTGTTCGTCCTCTGGGACACGGTGCACGACCTGCTCGTCGAGCGCGGCGTCACGATCGTCGCCCCGCTGGTCGGCGAGTACGTGACCAGCCTCGACATGGCCGGCTGCTCGCTCACGGTCACGTGGCTCGACGACGAGCTCGAGCGCCTCTGGCTCGCACCCGCCGACGCGCCCGGCTTCCACCACGGCAGCTGGCGGCCCGCGCCTGCCACGACGCCCGCGCCCCTGCCGAGCGAGCCCGAGACCGAGCTCGTGCGCGCCACCACGCCCGAGGGCATCGCCGCTGCGGGTACCGTCGCGAGCCTGTTCCACCGCGCCCAGGTCGCGCTGCACGACGCCGAGCAGGTGCTCGGCGACCTCGACGCCGTCGCCGCCGACGGCGACCACGGCCGCGGCATGTGCCGCGGGATCGACGCCGCCGTCGCGGCCGCCGACGACGCCGTCCGCGCCGGGGGAGACGCCCCGTCCGTGCTGCGCCGCGCGGCCGACGCGTGGGCCGACAAGGCGGGCGGCACCTCGGGCGCGCTGTGGGGCGTCGGCCTGCTGGCCCTCGCCGACGCGCTGCCCGCCGACGCGGCGCTCACGATCGAGCACGTCGCCGCGGGCATCGTGGCGGCGCGGGACCAGATCCAGGAGGTCGGCGGCGCGCGCGTCGGCGACAAGACGCTCGTCGACGCGCTGCACCCGGCCGCCGAGGCGCTCGCCGCGGCCGTCGCGGGAGGCGCGGCGCCCGCCGACGCGTGGCGTGCCACGATCGAGGCGGCGGACCAGGGCGTCGAGGCGACGAAGGACATCGCGGCCCGCCGGGGTCGCGCACGGGTGCTGGGCGACAAGAGCCTCGGCGTCCCGGACCCGGGGGCGACGTCGCTCGCCCTGCTGCTGAAGGAGGCGGGCGCCGAGGCCGGTGTCCCTGCCCCCACGACGACGGAGGTGGACTCATGACGGACGGGCTGCGGCTGGTGGTCGGCGCGGACGACGCCGGCTACGAGTACAAGGAGATCCTCAAGCGGGACCTCGAGGCGGACCCGCGGGTGGCGTCGGTGGTCGACGTCGGCGTGGGCGACGACGAGCACACCGTGTACCCGAAGATCGGGGCGGCGGCCGCGCGGCTCGTCGCAGCGGGCGAGGCCGACCGGGCGCTGCTCGTGTGCGGTACGGGCCTCGGCGTCGCGATCTCCGCGAACAAGGTGCCCGGCGTACGCGCGGTCACGGCGCACGACTCGTTCTCGGTCGAGCGCTCCGTGCTCTCCAACGACGCGCAGGTGCTGTGCTTCGGCCAGCGCGTGGTCGGCATCGAGCTGGCCCGGCGCCTCGCCCGGGAGTGGCTGGGGTACCGGTTCGACCCGAGCTCGGCGTCGGCCCCCAAGGTCGCCGCGATCGGGGAGATCGAGGAGGGCCTGGTCGAGGGCGAGGTCACGCCCGGCGCCTCCTGCTGACTCCCGTCACCCCACACGTTCCAGGAAGGACATCATGGTCACGAGCATCACCTCCGTCGCCGTCGTCGGCGCCGGGTACATGGGCGGGGGCATCGCGCAGTCGTTCGCGCTGGCCGGGCTGCCCGTCACGATCGCCGACGCCTCGGCCGACGCCACGCAGGCCGCCTACGAGCGGCTCCTGGCGGAGTCGCAGGAGTTCGAGGACGAGGGCCTGTACGACGCGGGTGCGACGGAGGCGATCCGCGGCAACCTGCGCACCGCGGCCTCGATCGAGGAGGCCGTGGCGGACGTCGACTTCGTCGAGGAGGCCGTCTTCGAGTCGGTCGAGGTCAAGCACGACGTGCTGGGCCGCATCTCCGCGGCGGCGCGCCCCGATGCGATCATCGGCAGCAACACCTCGACGATCCCCGCGCGCGTGCTGGCCACGGCCGTGACGAACCCCGAGCGGTTCCTCACCGTGCACTTCTCCAACCCTGCGCCGTTCATCCCCGGCGTCGAGCTGGTGCCGAGCGAGAGCACCGACCCCGCCGTCGTGCCCGTGGTGCGCGAGCTGCTGGGCAAGGCGGACCGGCAGGGTGCCCTCGTGGCGGACGTGCCGGGATTCGTGCTCAACCGCCTGCAGTACGTGCTGCTCAAGGAGGCGATGTCGATCGCCGAGGAGGGCATCGCCTCGCCCGAGGACATCGACACCGTCGTCCGCACGACGTTCGGGTTCCGTCTCGGGTTCTTCGGCCCGTTCGCGATCGCCGACCAGGCGGGGCTCGACGTCTACGCGGGCGGGTTCCGCACGTTCGAGGAGAACTTCGGCGAGCGGCTGGCCACGCCGCGCCTCGTGCAGGAGGCCGTCGAGAACGACCGCAAGGGCGTGAAGAACGGCAAGGGCCTCACGAAGGACTACACGCCGGAGGAGGTCAAGGCGCTGGTGGCCTACCGCAACAAGGCCTACAGCGAGATGGGCCGCCTGCTGCGCACCCTGGGCCCGTCGCCGGCCTGAGCCGACGTCACGACCTCGGCGCCGTGGCGGACCGTTCGGTGAGGGCACGCTCGGCGTCGAGGTAGACGTCAGGACGCTCGTAGTGCACCAGGTGGCCGGAGGCGACCTGCACGAGCTCGGCGTCCGGCAGCAGGGTGAGCGCCCGGTCGGCGTCGTCGGCGTCCATGGCGGCCATGAGGATGCCGTCCTGGTAGGCGCTGCCGCGGGCCTGCTCGAAGTAGTTCGTGTGGATCAGCGTGGTGGGCACGTCCACGGCGGCGAGGCTCGCCGCGGCGTCGAACCCGTCGTACCAGCGGTCCGCGACCCAGGCGGCGCCGAACGCAGGGTCGTACTCGACGAGACCCTCGAAGTAGACGCTGACCAGCGGCGGCAGGTAGAAGACCCGCAGCGGCTCGTCCGGGTGGTCGTCGATCCACCGCAGCGAGTAGTCGACGATCGGCCCCTCGGCCGGGCCGAAGAACGCGAAGTAGTCGCTGCGCTCGACGAACCAGCGCTGGAAGTCCGTGCCGCCGGCGCCGTCGGGGTGCTCGGCGAGGTAGTCCCGGGCGATGGTCGGCAGCCCGCCGCCCGTGGTCTCGAGCAGGCGTGGCATCTCCGACGAGAACAGTGGCGGGTCCTCGAGCAGCAGGCCGGTGACGAGGTCCGGGTGCTCGGCCGCGACCTGGAGCACGAGCAGGCCGCCGGACGAGTGGCCGGAGAGCAGGGCGGGCTCGCCGACCACCTCGTCGACGAACCTCGCGAGGATCTCCGCGACCTCGGCGTTGGTGTAGCGCTCCGCGGGGAGACGGCCGGAGCCGCCGTGGCCCGGCACGTCGACGGCGAACACGTGGTGCCGCTCGGCGAGGTCGGGCAGCACGAGCGCGTGGTCCTCCCAGCGGGAACCCTGACCGTGCACGAGCACCAGCGGCGAGCCGTTGTCGGGGCCCTCGCCGTAGGTGAGCGCCAGGTCGTCGACGGTCGCCTGCTGCTCGGTGAACCCGGCGTCCCGGACGGCCGCGGTCTCGCGGTCGCGTGCCGTCGCGTTGTTCCAGAGGTACCCGGCGACGGCGAGGACGACGAGGGCGACGACCACCCCGAGGGCGATCAGGAGCACGCGGCGAACCAGGCGTCGACGAGGGCGGGCTGTGGCGGTGGGAGCTGTGATGGTCACTGGTCCTGGTCGGGGGTGTCGGGGGTACCGGGCTGGTCAGGGGCGGTGTCGTCCGGGCGGTCGTCGGAGCGGTGCTCCGTGGTGCCGGTCGTGGTGGTGCCGGTCGTGCCCGGGGCCGAAGAGGGCGCCAGGGCGAGGCCGATGCCGATGCCCACCGGGCCGAGCGACGGGACGAACGCGAGTCCGATGCCGATCCCGATGATCGCTCCCCAGACCCAGGGTGACCAGGGCCGGGCCGGTCGGCCGCCGGGGTCGGGACCTGTGCCGGGTTCGTGGGTGGTCATGGGCCCACCATAGGGGGGACGGCGTGCCGGTGCCCGTGAAGTCCGCGCGACCTCGCCGCAGCGCTGTTGCTCCGAGCAGCCGTTGTCTCCTCCCTGTGACGGGCGCGACGGGCATCCCGGACGTCACGCGTCCCGTGGCTCGGGGGCGGTCCCGTCCGCGGTCTCGTCGCGGATCCAACGCAGGTACTCGGGGTTGCCGCCGATCAGGGGCGTCACCACGACCTCCGGCACCTCGTACGAGTGCTCACGGACGAGGTGCTCGGTGAGGCGTTCGGCCAGGGCCGCCGTCGTCTTGAGGACGACGCGCCACTCCGTGTCGGTCTGCACGGCGCCGTCCCAGCGGTACACGCTCGTGATCGGGCCCTCGGTCTGCGCGCACGCCGCCAGCCGTCTCCCGACCGCCGACGAGGCGATCGCCTGCGCCGCCTCCACGGTGTCGACGGTGGTCGCCACCTGCACGAGCTCGACGTCACGCCACTCCATGCCGACGAAGCGTACCGGCGCAGAGGCCGTCGTCACGCGCGAGCGCCGCGCACGGCCGCGACCGCCTCGTCGTAGAGGTCGAGGAGATCGCCCTCGCCGTCGTGGTCGAGCCAGGTGGCCATGGCGGCGTCGAAGCAGCCGAAGACCGTGCCGAGGACGGCGCGCGCCCGGGTCGTGGCGGAGCCCGCGGCCGGGACGGACCCGTCGAGCCGCGCCTCGACGAGCGGGACGAGCTCCTCCTGCAGGCGCACGCGCTTGCCGAGATAGGCGGCGCGCAGGGATGCCGTGGTGTGGATCAGCCGGAACCGCGCGAGCGCGTCGAGCGGTGTGGCGTGCACCGACAGCGCGGCCGCGAGGGCCTCGCGCAGGGCGGTCCAGGCGTCGACGTCGTCGGGCTGCTCGCGGAGCGTGGTGCCGACGAGCGCGACGAACTCGTCCTGCGCCCCGCCGACCAGGTCCTCCTTGGTGCCGAAGTAACGGAAGAGGGTGCGCTGCGAGACGCCGGCCTCGTGGGCGACCTGGGCGATGGTCGTCGCCTCGAAGCCCTGCTCGGTGAACAGGCGCAGCGCGGTGTCGAGGATCTCCTGGACGGCGAGCTGCCGCGTGCGGTCGCGCAGGTTCATGGCGGCAGCGTAACGCCCGTGGCGGTCAATGACTAGTTGGCAGTCGCTGCCACAGAGGCGTACGCTGCCACGCACCACCCTCCGAGCGAAGGACACGACATGAGCACGAAGACCGCATTCATCACCGGCGGGACCAGCGGCATCGGCAAGGCGACGGCGGAGCTGCTCCATGCGCGCGGCTGGCGCGTCATGGTCACCGGCGTGACCCACGTCGGCGACGCCGACCTGCCCGACGGCGTGCGCGCCGTCCGTGCCGACCTGGCGTCGCTGAGCGACATCGACGCAGCCGCCGAGCAGGCGCGCGAGCACCTCGGCTCGATCGGGCTGCTGTTCCTCAACGCCGCGGCGTTCCGCAGCGGGCCGTTCGAGTCGACGTCGGAGGAGGACTTCGACGTCGTCTTCGACGTCAACGTCAAGGGCAGCTTCTTCACGCTGCAGCGGACGCTGCCTCTCCTCGGCGAGGGGTCGTCGGTCGTCTTCACCGTCGGCGCGGGGGAGGGGACCGGCGCCGCCATGATGGCCGCCAAGAACTCGCTGCTGCCGCTCATGCGCTCGCTCGCGCTCGAGCTCGCGCCCCGCGGGATCCGCGTCAACGCGGTGAGTCCCGGCGTCATCGACACCCCGGTGTACAGCCGGATGGGCATGGCGCCCGAGGCGCTCGCGGCCTGGGGTGCGGAGGTGCCGCTCGGCCGTGTCGGCACGACGACGGACGTCGCGGAGGCGGTCGCCTACCTCGCGTCCGACGCCGCGGGCTACGTCACGGGCGAGGACCTCGTGGTCTCCGGTGGCATGGGCGTCCACCCCCGCACAGCCTGACCCCGCGCGCCCCGCCGAGGTAGTCAGTTGGCGAGGTAGTCACTAGGCGAGGTAGTCACGTAGCGAAGTAGTACTACCTCGCCACGTGACTACCTCGCCAACTGACTACCTCGGCAGGGGGCTAGCGGGTTGTCAGGCGGGTCGGGACGAGGGTCGCCGCGGTCGCGATGAGCACGACCGCCGCCGCCAGGGCGCCGTAGACAGACCAGTCGAACGCCGGGACGGCGGTGCCCAGCATCCCGTACGCGACGCCGACCAGCGCCGGCAGCACGGCCAGCGTCCCCAGCACCAGGGCCGTCCCGGCGACGAACGCCGACTCGACGCCGACCATCGCCGTGAGCTGGCGCCGCGTCGCGCCGACCCGGCGCAGCAGGGCGAGCTCCGGACGGCGTGCGCTGGTCAGCATGACCAGGGTGTTCGCCGCGGCGACCGCGATGAACACGATGAGCACGAGCAGCAGCACGGTGCCGAGCTCCTGCTGTGCCGCCGCGCCGGACACGGTCGTGTCGACGTACTCGTCCACGGTGAGCACCTCCAGTCCCGCGACGGCGAAATCGGCGGGACCGCGCACGTACAGCGCGGCCGCGGGGACCGGCTCCGGGAGCGCCACGGCGTCCACCAGGTAGTCCCCGAAGCCCAGGCCACGGTCGTAGACGGCGACGATCGTCGGCGAGGTCTCGCTGTCGCCGAGCCGCACGTCCACGGTGTCGCCCACGCCCTTGCCCGTCGCGAACAGGCTCTCCGCGCTGACCGCGACCGTGCCGGGGCCGGTCAGGTCGGACAGGGAACCCGCGGTCACGCCGACGTCGACCAGGCCGGCGGCGTCCCCGGAGAGGGCCGTGAGGGCCGACGGCTCCCACGCCAGGCCGCCGAGGTCGTCGTCCGGGTCCGTCCGCACCTCGGCGGGGACCGACGCGGTCGCGAGCACGGCCTCGACACCCGGCGTCGTCGTGACGGCGTCCACCTGCTCCGGCGTGAGGCTGCCGGGCGCGGTGACCACGGCGTCGGCGGAGACCCCCGTGCGGAGCTGTGCGGCTGCGGCGTCGACGATGCTGCCGTTCACCCCCGTCTGCACCGTGCCCAGCGCGAGGAACAGGGCGAGCGGCACGATCGCCGTCGTGAGGCGGCGGGCGAAGCCACGGCTGTTGAGCAGCGCGAGCAGTGTCGCGGCGTGCCGTGACGTCCGGGAGGCGTCGACCGCCCGACGGGCCGCCGCCCCGACCAGCGCGGGTCCCGCCAGGGCGGCGGCGCTGATGAGCAGGAACGCCGACGTCGCGCCCGCCGCGCTGCCCAGGAGGCCGGGCAGGACGAACGGCGTGCCGGCCAGGAGCAGGCCCGAGACCAGCAGGACGACGGCCCACGCGCGCCGCGCGGCCGACAGCCCGGCGGGCTCGGCGGCGGTGCCGCGCACGGCTGCCGTCGGGCTGACGCTCGTGACCGACCGGGCGACGAGCCGCGCCGCGAGCAGCGCCGTCGGGAAGAGCAGGGCCAGTGCGCCGAGCACGGGCAGGGGCGTGACGACCAGGTCGAGCCCTTCGGGCACGATGCCGCCCGACGCGAGCAGCGGCGTGAACAGGTGCGCGGCGAACAGGCCGGGCACGGCGCCGACGGGGGCCGCGACGGCGAACACGAGGCCGACCTCCGCCGTCACCATCGAGCGCACCTGCGCGGGAGTGGCGCCGACGGCGCGCAGGAGTGCGTACTGCTCGGTGCGGCGGCGCAGCGCCGCGGCGAACGTGGAGGCGACGACGAGCACAACGACGAGGACGGCCGTGCCGGCGAACGAGCCGGCGACCGTGGTGAGCATCGGGGCGTCGGCGCGCAGACCGCTCTCCATGAGCACACCGTTCGCGGCGAGGAGCGCGGCGGCGGCCACGACGACGAGGAAGCTTCCGGCGAAGCTCGCCGGGTTGGCGCGGACCGCGGAGCGGGCGAAGGACCACATGGTCGTCACCGCCCCAGCTCGACGAGGCGGGCGACGACCTGGTCGGTGGTCGGCGCGACGAGCCCGCCGGCGAGCAGGCCGTCGGCGAGGAAGAGCACGTCGTCGGCGGCGACGGCCACGGACGGGTCGTGCGTCACGACGACCAGCGTCTGGCCGAGCTGCTTGGCGGTGCCGCGGAGCACGTCGAGCACCTGGTCGCCGGTGCGGCGGTCGAGGGCGCCGGTGGGCTCGTCGGCGAAGACGACGGTCGGCCGCGTGACGAGCGCGCGGGCGATCGCCACGCGCTGCGCCTGCCCGCCGGACAGCTCGCGCGGCAGGCGGTCGGCCATGCCCGCCAGCCCGACGGACTCGAGCAACGTGTCCTGCCACCTCGGGTCCGGGCGGCGCCCGTCGAGCAGCAGCGGGAGCTGGACGTTCTCGGCGACCGTGAGGTGGCCGACGAGGTTGTACGCCTGGAACACGAAGCCGATGTTCCGGCGGCGGAAGCGCGTGACGGCGTCGGCCGACAGGGCGGTGAGGTCGGTGTCGCCGATGTGCACCCGCCCGCTCGTCGGCGTGTCGAGGCCCGCGGCGACGTTGAGGAACGTCGACTTGCCCGAGCCGGAGGGCCCCATGATCGCGGTGAACGCGCCGGGCCGGACGGCGAGCGACACGCCCCGCAGCGCGGCCACCTGCTCGGGGCCGTTCGGGTAGGTCTTGGTGAGCTGGTCGAGGCGCACGGCGGTGTCGAGCCGGGGCGGTGTGTCGATCGCGGTCATCGGAGCGACCTTTCGGTGAGGAGGACGTCTTTCTTCCTCCACCGACGCTATGGACGGCGCGCAGCAGGCTCTACGGGCCTTCGGATGGTCCGCGGGGGTTGCATCGTTCGATGGAGCCCGTGCCGTGGCCGGCGTGTCGCCCGGCGTCCGACGAGCGCGCCACCCGCGTCTCAGCGCAGGGCCACGCCCGTCTCGCGCTCCAGCGCGGCCACCAGGCGGTTCTGGAAGGCGACGTCGAGGGCGGAGGCGTGCGGTTCCTCACGCTCCTGGTGGTACCAGTAGCCGCCCGCCGTCAGCGCCGCGGCGTCGTCGCTCGTCGCCAGCCACTCCTGCGTGACGTGGCCCAGGTCGAGATCGTCCGGCGCGCCCGCTCCGCCCATCCGCGTCGGCACCCAGCCCGGGTCGACGGCGTTGCTCAGCACGCCCGGGCGCAGCCGCGCGACGGCGAGCGCGAGCGCCGTCACGAACAGCTTGCTGTCACCGTAGGAACCCGGTGTGCGGCCCTCCCAGTCGACGCCGTCGAGCACCGGGCGGCCGCTGAAGTGCGAGCCGCTGCTCAGGTAGACGAGGCGGCGCGGCCCCGGCACCAGGGCCGTGAGCAGGTACGGCGCGACGACGTTGACGGGCATGATCGCCGGACCGCGGTAGACACCGGCGTTGTGGATCACGGCGTCGAGCGGCTCGCCGTCGGCCAGGGTCGCGGCGAGCTCGTGGACGGACCTCCGGTCGGCCAGGTCCGCCACGACGAGCCGGGCGCCCCGGTCGACGAGCGGGTCCAGCGCCCGCGCTCGGTCCGGGTTGCGCGCGTGGACGACGACGTCGTACCCGTCGCCCAGGAGGGTCTCGGCCGCGAGGCGGCCCAGCCCGTCGGCCGAGCCGGTGACGAGGATCCGGCGCACCGTCGCATGGTCCATGCCTCGATGGTAGGCGCGGGCGCGTCCGGACGACGGCGACCCGGGCTACTGCGCGGCGGGCATCCCGAGGCGCTCGCGGAGGCGGACCCCCGCCGCGAAGCGGGTGGGCGCGTCCAGGAGCTCGAGCACCGTCGCGATGTCGGCGCGCACGGTGCGGACGCTGACGTCGAGCCGGTGGGCGATCTCCTCGTCGGTGGAGCTGGTCAGCATGAGGGTGACGATGCGGCGCTGGCGCGGGGTGAGCTCGGTCAGGGCGGCGGTCTCGGCGTCGCAGGGGTAGGTGGTGGCGAGGACGGCGTCCCAGTAGGCGCGCGCCGCGGTGAGGCAGCCGGCGTCGCGGACGTCGATGACGGTCGGGCTGCCGCAGACCGTTGGCCCGTCGAGGAGCACGCTGGTGCCGTCGATGATCTTCATCTGGAGGGGCGCGAAGCCGAAGAGGTAGACGGACGGGTCCTCGCCGGCCAGGACCAGGCGGGCGTCCGGGTCGAGGCCGGAGTGGTTCCAGACGCTGGTCATGCGCAGGCCCGCGTCGAGGAGGATCGCGTTGTTCGGCAGGCTGGTCCTGAGCTGGCCGACGGTGCCCGAGTGGCGGATGGACTCGAGCGTCCGCCAGGTGCTCGCGGTGCGGACGAGGGCCTGGTTGATCCCCTTCGGGCCGCGACCCACGATGCGCGCGGCGACCCGTTGACGGCGCTCGAGGGCGCCGACGATCCGGGCGCGCTCCTCCTGCAGGTGCGCCATCGCCTCGAAGACGCGCTGGGTCCGCTGCCACGACAGGGTGCCCGTACCCGTGTAGGCGGAGAAGTCGAGAGAGAAGGCCGGCCAGCCGCCTGCCCCCTGTGCTGTCGCTGTACCGACCATCGTGACCACCCCCGACACAGACGTCCCGTCCCCCGCACGACTCTAGCGGGGCGAAAAGTCGGACGCCGCAAATATGGTGCCGGGGCGATCGTCCGCCTGGCCGATCACGACCAGGCGGACGATCGGGTCAGCCCACGAGCTCGCGGAGGAAGCCCGTGATCTCGTCGTACGCGCGAACCACCCAGCCGCCGACCGCGGTCGTGTCCGCGTCCGACGTCACGTCGGGCAGCGGGTGGTCGACGTCGAAGTCCCAGCCGGTCAGCGTCTCGAACGCCGAGTTCCAGCTGCCCCGCAGGGGGTCGTCGTGCAGCAGGGTGACGGCGCTGGCGGGGTACGGGAGCTTGCTGATCGCCGTCGAGATCGCCCAGGTGCCGATCTCCTGCTTCATCGCAGCGCTGTGGTAATCGGTGTACTGGGCGCGGGCGATGATCTCGCCGAGTCCGGCCACCGTGGAGATCGTGCCCAGTGCCTGGCCGATCAGCGCAGCCGGCGCACCGAAGCCGACCTTGGGGACCCAGGCGAGCCAGGCGCTGAAGCCCCCGGCCGTCGAGCTGACGTTGTCGGCGACCCAGGCCCAGTCCCGCGGGTTGGTCACGTCCTTGGGGATGATGCCGAAGGGGTCGGCGTACTCGCCCTCCTCTGCGGGCGGTGAGCCGGCGAGCACCTCCTGGAACTGCTGGAACGCGAGACCGATCGTATAGACCCAGGCCTCGTCCGCGGCCCGCCGCGCCGCGACGGCGTCCTGACCGGCCGCGATGGCGTCCGCGTGGGCGCGGGTCGCCGAGGCGCGCGCCGACCAGGCGAACGCGGACGCCCGCCCGGCCGATCTCATGGCGCGCATCACCGAGCCGTCCGCCGCGACGGCGGCGGCTCGCGCCGTTGCCGCGGCGTCCTTCGCTGTGACCGCCAGCTCCTGGGCGCGTGTCGCCGACCGCGTCGCGAGGTCGGCGAGCCGCTGGGCCTCGGCCTTCGCAGCGCGGGCGGCCTCGTACGACTCGTTCGCCCGCTGCGCCCACTGCTGGGCCTCGTCCCGTGCGTCGTTGGCGATCCGGGCCGCCTCGCAGGCCTTGGCGGCGTCCCGCATCGCGGTGTTCGCCAGATCAGCGGCTCTGTTGATCGAGGCCCGGATCGCGTTGACGTGCGACTCCCGGTCGTGGTCGAGGAGCTCCGCCTGGTACCGCAGGCTGGCGACGAACCGTCGTCGGGACGCATGTGTCCCCTCGAGCGCCACCTCCGCGGCGGCCTGGGCATAGATCCCGCCGGAGTCGAGGATCCGGAAGGCCTCCGCGGTGTCGTCGGCGGTCACGGCCTCGGCGAGGTCGGTGGTGAAGAAGGTCTTCAGCGCCTCGGCGGAGCCGTCGTCGAGTGCTGCCTCCGCCGCGCCTCGCACGGCGGTCCCGGGTGAGGCGCCGAGGATCTGCAGGATCGCTGCCCGGTTGTCCTCCGCGGCCGCCTGGACCACACCGTGCGTGAGAAAGGCCCGAGCCTCGTCCGGATCCTCCGTCTGGAGCACGGCCAGCGCGGCGGACCTGACACGCTGCGTCGACGTCTCGCCGAGGCCCGCGACGACCATCTGGTCGTCCTGCCCCTGCGCGGCCGCCCGGCCCTCGGTGATCCAGCGGACCATGTCGTCGTCCGTGCCGGCCAGGGCGAGCTCGGCGGCTGCCCGCGTCCACGCGCCCGGTGTCGAGGTCGCCGCAGTGATCTTGACGGCCGCCTCCCGTGCTGCCCGAACGGCTTCGTCGACGGCGTCCGCCTGCAGCGCCTCCTCCGCCGCGGCGATCAGCGCCAGGACCTCGTCGGAGTACCAGGACTCCCGGGTCTGCTCGCGTCGCACGCGTTCCAGGAGCTCCGCCTCCGCCAGCGCGCTGACCCGGGCCACGGTGATGGCGGCCTCCTTCTCGATGGCGAGCCGTGACGTCTCGGCCTCTCGCGCTTCCGCCTCCACCGCACGGGCTTCCTCGACGGCCTCGACGGCCGCTGTCGCAGCCTCGACCGCCGCGTCGGCCGCGGCCTGGGACCGCTGGGCGAACTGTGCAGCGTCCCACGCGTGGTCGGCGGCTTCCTCTGCTGCTGCGCCCGCGGCCAGGCAGTGCTCGCCCGCGGAGCGGGCTCGGACGCGGGCCTCCCGCGCCGCCGCCTTGGCTCTGTCGGCGAGCCGCTGGGTGGTGGCTGCCGCACGTCGGGCCAGGTCTGCCGCAGCGGCGGCCTCGGCCGCCGCACGTCGTGCCTCAGCCACCTCCGCGTGCGCGGCACCGGCAGCCGCGGCCGCGTTCGCGGACTCGGC
>NZ_JABEMG010000049.1 GCF_013004695.1 Promicromonospora citrea | reverse complement strand
CCCGACCGCCAGGGCGACCGCGCAGGCCACCGCGACGAGCCCGGCCGACCATCCCGCGACGGCGCCGGTCCAGCCGGCGCCCGACCCGGTCAGCAGCCAGGCCGCGACCCAGGACGCGAGCGCGGCGGGCACCAGGCGCAGGTCGGTCACGGCCCCACCTGCGCGCTGTCGCGGATCTTCTCCAGCGTGGACGGGCCGATGCCCGGCACGTCCTCGAGCTCGTCGACGCTCGCGAAGGGGCCGTTGGCCGCACGCCACTCGACGATCGCCTGCGCGATCGCCGGCCCCACGCCGGGCAGGGCCTCGAGCGCCGCGGCACGTAGAGCTGCTCACCGTCCACGACGGCCCGGGCGAGGTTCACGGCCGTCAGATCGGCCTCACCGGTCACACCGCCGGCGGCCTCGAGCGCGTCGGCCACCCGGGCGCCGTCGGGCACCGTCACGAGCCCGGGCTCGTGCACCGCGCCGACGACGTGCACGAGCAGGCCCGCGGCGGCGGCGTCCGGGGCGCCGGGACCGGGACCGTCGTCCGTTCGTGGCGTGCCGAGAGGGACCGGCACGGACGGCGCCGGCGATCCGCCCGGCGACGTGCCGTCGGCGGCGGCGGGGGCGAGCGGTACCACGCCGTCCCCACGCAGCGCGAGCACCGCGACGCCCAGCCCGAGCAGGAGCACGGCCCCCACGGCGACCACCGCCGTCGGCCCGCGCAGCGCCCAGCGACGGGCGCCCTGCTCGGACCGGGGGTCCGCCGGATGGCCGTGCGCGGCGGCGTAGGCCGCTGCCACCCCGGCCGCGGACCGCCGGGAGCGCAGCCGGGCGACCAGCGCGTCGGTGTCGGTCGTGCCCGGGCCGGAGCCCGAGGAGGCCAGGGGCGGAGGGTCGTGGCGCGCGGCGTCGTCCGGCCTCTCGGCCTCGGGCACGGGGTCGAAGGGCCACGGGCCGGGCGGCCGGCGGTGCGCTGTCTCGGGCTGCATGGCTCACGACGCTAGGCGCGGTCGGCCGGCGCGGGGCCGCCCGGAGGGCGCTCTGTGCACGGGAGCCCGAGAACGGCTCCTGTGGTCGAGCTCCGCCCGCGGGAACGCCGTGTCGCGGGCTCGTCCGGCCGCGCACCGATCTCACCCGCTGCGGACCGATGAGTTCGCCGGTCGCCCGCCGTCGACCCTGCACACCACCTTGAACCACGGGAGCGAGCAGATGACCGACAGGAAGACCCTGACCCTCGACGCGCCGGGCGCCGTCCTCACCTACGACGTGCGCGAGGCCGCCACGCCGACCGACGAGCCGCCCCTGGTCCTCATCGGCCTGCCGATGGGCGCGGAGGGGTTCACGACCCTCGCGGGCCACTTCACCGACCGCACCGTGGTCACCTACGACCCCCGCGGTGTCGAGCGCAGCACGCGTGCCCCCGGCTCCACGCCGCCGGACATCGCGACGCACGCGGACGACGTGCACCGCGTCATCGAGGCGGTCGGCGGCGGACCGGTCGACCTGTTCGCGTCGAGCGGCGGCGCGGCGGTCGCCCTGGAGCTCGCGGCGGAGCACCCGGGCGACCTGCGGACCGTCGTCGCGCACGAGCCGCCGCTGCCGTCGGTGCTCCCCGACCGCGACGCCATGGTCGCCGCGATGCACGGCATCCACGACACCTACCAGGCCAAGGGCTTCGGCGCCGCCATGGCGAAGTTCATCGCGCTGGTCATGGTCGAGGGGGAGATCGGCCCGGAGTACCTCGCGCAGCCCGACCCGGACCCCGCGATGTTCGGCCTGCCGACCGAGGACGACGGGGCGCGCGACGATCTCATGTTCGGCGTCAACATGGTGTCGCTGCCCGGCTACGAGCCGCGCTACGACGAGCTCCGTGGCGGCACGCCCCGCCTCCTGGTCGCGGTCGGCGAGGCGACGGGTGAGCAGATGACCGGGCGGTCCGCACGGGCCACGGCGGAGCGGCTGGGCACCGAGCCCGTCGTCTTCCCCGGCGGTCACGGCGGGTTCAGCGGCGGCGAGTACGGCCAGCCGGCCGACAAGCCGGTCGAGTTCGCGGCCCGCCTGCGGGAGGTGCTGGCGGACTGACCCGCGCGGTCAGTGCGTGTGGTCCCCCAGGTCCGCGACGACGACCGCGAGCGTCCCCGGCCCCACGTGCACGCCCAGCACCGCGCTCAGCGGCGTCACCTCGACGTCGGCGCGGGTGCGGGTGTGCAGGCGGCCGGCCAGGGCCTGGGCCCGGTCGTGCGCGCCGAAGTGGTGGACGGCGACGACGGGACGCCGCGCCGCCGCCACGTACCCCGCTGCGAGCTCGAGCAGCCGCTCGGCACCGGCGGCGCGCGTGCGCACCCGCTGGGCGAGCTCGACCACGCCGTCGGACAGGCGAAGGATCGGTTTGACCCCGAGCACGGTGCCGAGCGCCGCGGCCGGGCCGGAGAGCCTGCCGCCGCGACGCAGGTGCTCCAGGGTGTCGACGACGAACACCGCCTGGGCCGTCCCCGCGACCTCGATGGCCCGCTGGGCGACGTGCTCGGCGTCCGCCCCGGCGGCCGCGCACTCCGCGGCGGCACGGGCGGCGAAGCCGAGACCTGCCGCGCCCGTCCGCGAGTCGACCGCGCGCACCTGGAGGGGCGACCGGGCCGCCGCGGTCCCCGCGGCGCCCACCGTCCCGGACAGGGCGCCCGACAGGTGCACCGACACGATCGAGCGCGCGCCCTGCTCGGCCAGGCCGCGGTAGGTGGTCGCGAACGCCTCGGGAGGCGGCTGCGAGGTGGTCACCCGCTCGCCGTCCGCGACGAGCTCGGCGAGTCTCTCCGGCGTGATGTCGGAACCCTCGGCGTACACGTCGTCGCCCACCAGCACGCGCAGCGGGACGACGGCCGGGCCGCCCGGCAGGTCGGCGGGCAGGCAGGCGGTCGAGTCGGTGACGACCCGCACCTCCTGGGGTGCTGCCGGGCGGGAAGGACGACGTCGGGTGCGCATGACCGCGCCACTCTATCCGCGCGGGGAACCGGACCGGTAAACGCGCCGGACGCTCCCCGCGCGGAGCATCACGGACCGACCTAGCATCCGAGACATGTCTGATGCATCGACGCCAGACCTCGCCCGGCTGCGCGAGGCCGCGGCGGCCGCCCAGGCGGCCCTGGACGAGGCGGAGCGCGCCGCCGCCGAGCAGGCCGCGGCCGACGAGCGGGCCGCGGCCCCCGCGGGCCCGACGGCGGGGCAGGCGCAGGCGCCCGAGGGGTACGCGGCGGAGGTCGCGGCGGGCTACGCCGCCGAGGCCACGCTCCCCCTCGGCGCTCTTCTCGAGGGCGATCCGGGCGGAGAGGCGACGCCGAACTCGCAGGTCCAGGTCGGTTTCGCGCTGTCGATGCTGAACCGGCACGGGCTCGTGGCCGGCGCGACGGGCACCGGCAAGACCAAGACGCTGCAGGGCATGGCCGAGGGGCTGTCCCAGGCCGGTGTCCCCGTCTTCCTCGCGGACATCAAGGGGGACCTCTCGGGCCTGGCGGTACCCGGCGCGGACAACCCGAAGGTCGCGGAGCGCGCGGCGAGCATCGGGCAGGACTGGACGCCCACGCAGTACCCGGTCGAGTTCTACTCGCTCGGCGGCATCGGCAAGGGGGTGCCGATCCGCACCACGGTCACCGACTTCGGTCCGCTCCTCATGTCCAAGGTGCTCGGCCTCAACGCGACCCAGGAGTCGAGTCTCTCCCTGATCTTCCACTGGGCGGACTCGAAGGGCCTCGCGCTGCTGGACCTCAAGGACCTGCAGTCGGTGATCGCCTACCTGACGTCCGACGAGGGCAAGGCGGAGCTCAAGGGCATCGGCGGCGTCTCCGCTGCGACGGCAGGCGTGATCCTGCGCGAGATCGTCGGTCTCGAGAGCCAGGGCGCCGACGCGTTCTTCGGCGAGCCCGCCTTCGCGACGTCGGACCTCATCGCGACCCACGGTGACCTCGGCGTGCTCAGCGTGCTCGAGCTGCCCGCGGTCCAGGACCGGCCGCAGCTCTTCTCGACCTTCCTCATGTGGCTGCTCGCGGACCTCTTCCAGGAGCTGCCCGAGGTGGGCGACGCCGACAAGCCGAAGCTCGTGTTCTTCTTCGACGAGGCGCACCTGCTGTTCGCCGACGCCTCCAAGGACTTCCTGCAGCAGGTGGTCCAGACGGTGCGGCTCATCCGGTCCAAGGGCGTCGGCGTGTTCTTCGTGACGCAGTCCCCCAAGGACGTGCCCGCCGACGTGCTGGCGCAGCTCGGCAACCGCGTGCAGCACGCCCTGCGTGCCTTCACGCCCGACGACGCCGCCGCGCTGCGGGCCGCCGCCCGCACCTTCCCGACGTCGCCCTACGACCTCGAACGGCTCCTGCAGGAGCTCGGCACGGGCGAGGCCGTCGTCACCGTGCTCACCGAGAAGGGTGCGCCGGCGCCGGTCGCGTGGACGCGGGTGCGGGCGCCGCAGGCCTCCATGGAGCCGGCGGGCGACGAGGTGATCGACCGCGTCGTCGCCGCCTCGCCGAAGCAGGCGACCTACGGCACGCCGGTCGACGCGGAGTCGGCGTTCGAGCTGCTCCAGGCGAAGGCGCAGGAACAGGCCGCGGACCGGGCAGCCGCCGACGGCGACGGACCGGTCGCCGAGGACAGGGACCGGCTCGCCAAGGATCGCGCCCGGATCGAGAAGGAGGCGGCGACGCGCGAGCGTGCCGAGACGCGGGCGAAGGAGAAGGCGGCCCGTGACCGGAACCGCGTCGTCACGTCGCTGGCCCGCACGGCGGGCACGGTCATCGTGCGCGAGCTGACGCGCTCCCTCTTCGGTACCCGCCGCCGCTGACGGTCTCGCCGAGCGCGGGATCTTCGCCGTGTCCGTGTGTCAGGGCGAAGATCCCGCACTCAGCGGGGACGTCAGGCCGGGACGATGTTGACCAGGTTCGGGGCGCGGACGATGACCTTGCGGATGCCGCGGCCGTCGAGGAACTTGACCACGTTCGGCTCCGCCAGCGCCGCCGCCTCGAGGTCGGCGTCGGGGATGTCGGGTGCCACCTCGATCCGGGCGCGGACCTTGCCCTGGACCTGCACCACGCAGGTCACGGTCTCCTGCACCAGGTACTGCTCGTCGGCCGTCGGGAACGACTCGTGCGCGAGCGACTCCTCGTGCCCGAGGCGGGACCACAGCTCCTCGGCGATGTGCGGCGCCACGGGTGCCGTCATCAGGATCAGGGGCTCCACGGCGGCGCGCGGCACCGCCGACAGGCCGGTCAGGTGGTTGTTGAGCGTGATGAGCTTCGCGATCGCCGTGTTGGGCCGCATGTTCTCCATCTCGGAGCGCACGTCGGCGATCGTGCGGTGGACGGCCCGGAGCGTCGCGGTGTCCGGCTCGTCGTCGGTCACGGTGACCTCGCCGGTCTCCTCCGAGACGACGTTGCGCCACAGACGCTGCAGGAACCGCTGCGAGCCGACGACGTCACGGGTGTTCCACGGACGCGACAGGTCGAGCGGTCCCATCGACATCTCGTAGACGCGGAAGGTGTCGGCGCCGTACTGCTCGTACATCTCGTCGGGCGTCACGACGTTCTTGAGCGACTTGCCCATCTTGCCGTACTCGCGGTTGACCGGCTGGCCCTGCCACGTGTAGCCGCTCTGCTCGTCGCCCTCGACCTCGGCGGCCGGGACGTACTGGCCGCGCGAGTCGGTGTACGCGTACGCCTGGATGTAGCCCTGGTTGAAGAGCTTGCCGAAGGGTTCGAGGCTCGTGACGTGCCCGAGGTCGAGCAGCACCTTGTGCCAGAACCGCGCGTAGAGCAGGTGGAGCACGGCGTGCTCGACGCCGCCCACGTAGAGGTCGACGCCGCCGGCCGGACCGGACGTCGCGTTGTGCCGCGGACCCAGCCAGTACTGCTCCAGCCCGGCGAGGGCGGGAGCCGTGGTCTCGGCGGGGTCGAGGTAGCGCAGGTAGTACCAGCACGAGCCGGCCCAGTTGGGCATCGTGTTCGTGTCGCGGCGGTAGGTCCGCGGACCGTCGCCGAGGTCGAGCGTGACGTTGACCCACTCGTCGTTGCGGCCCAGGGGCGCCTCCGGCTCGGAGGTCGCGTCGTCGGGGTCGAAGGTGCGCGGCGCGTAGTCCGGCACGTCCGGGAGGTCCACCGGCAGCATCGCGTCCGGGATCGCCACCGGGCGGTCGTCCTCGTCCCACACCACCGGGAACGGCTCGCCCCAGTAGCGCTGGCGGCTGAACAGCCAGTCGTTGAGGCGGTAGGTGGTCGTGCCCTCGCCGATGTTCTTGCTCTCGAGCCAGTCGATGATCGCCGCCTTGGCCTCCGCGACACCCAGGCCGTCCAGCGAGATCTCGTCGTTCGCGGAGCGGACCGCGACGCCCTCGCCCGCGTAGGCCCCGGTGTGGCCCTCGGGCAGGCCGCCCTCGGGCTCGACCGTGTACACGACGGGCAGGTCGTAGGCCTCCGCGAAGGCGTGGTCGCGCTCGTCGCCGCCCGGCACGGCCATGATCGCACCGGTGCCGTAGCCCATGAGCACGTAGTCGGCGGTGAACACGGGGATCTGCTCGCCGTTGACCGGGTTGACCGCGAGGTGGCCGGTGAACACACCGGTCTTCTTGCCCGCGTCGGCCTGGCGCTCGACCGCCGTCTTGGCCGACGCCTCGCGCCGGTAGGCCGCGACGGCCTCGGCCGGTGCCTCGTACCCGCCGGTCCACGCCGAGCGCGTGCCGTCGGGCCAGGCCGCCGGGACCTCGTCGAGCAGCGGGTGCTCGGGGGCGACGACCATGAACGTCGCACCGAACAGCGTGTCGGGGCGCGTGGTGAACACCTCGAGCGTGCCCGCGGCGCCCGCCGGGTCGTCGTCGGCGGTGCCGACCACATCGAACCGCACGTTCGCGCCGACCGACCGGCCGATCCAGTTGCGCTGCATCGACTTGACCTTGTCGGGCCAGTCGATGAGGTCGAGGTCGTCCGCGAGCCGGTCGGCGTACGCCGTGATGCGCATCTTCCACTGGCGCAGGTTGCGCTGGAAGACGGGGAAGTTGCCGCGCTCGGACCGGCCGTCGGCCGTGACCTCCTCGTTCGCGAGCACCGTGCCGAGCCCCGGGCACCAGTTCACCGGGGACGAGTCGACGTAGGCGAGGCGCTGGCCGTCGATGACGTCACGCCGCTCGAGCTCGCTCAGCCCGGCCCAGACGGCACCGCCGGTGTTGTCGCCGTCGTACCCGGGCACCGGGCGCGTGCCGGCCGCGAGCTCCTCGCGCAGCTCGGCGATGGGGCGCGCGCGGCCCGTGCCCGCCGCGGGACCCGGGCGCTCCGCCTCGGTGTCGTACCACGCGTCGAAGATCTGCAGGAAGATCCACTGCGTCCAGCGGACGTACTCGGGGTCGATCGTCGCGAAGGTGCGGCGCGGGTCGTGGCCCAGGCCGAGGCGGCGCAGCTGCCGCCGCATGTTGAGGATGTTGGCCTCGGTGGTGACGCGCGGGTGCTGGCCCGTCTGCACGGCGTACTGCTCGGCCGGCAGGCCGAACGCGTCGTACCCCAGGGCGTGCAGCACGTTGTCGCCGCACATGCGCCGGAACCGCCCGGTCACGTCCGTGGCGATGTAGCCCAGCGGGTGGCCGACGTGCAGACCCGCACCCGACGGGTACGGGAACATGTCCATGATGAAGTACGGGTCGCCCTGCGCCGGGCTCCCGCCCGGCCCCGTAAGTCGCCCCTGCGGGTTCGCCGCGTGGAAGGTTCCGCGCTCCTCCCACAGGTCCTGCCAGCGCAGCTCGATCTGCTGCGCGAGGGCCGGGGTGTAGCGGAAACGGGGCTCGTCCGTGGACGTGGTGCGCTCGGGTGCGTCGGGCATTGTCACGGCTGCGAGTCTACCGACCGCGCGAGCCCTCGGCCCCGGCTGTCCACAGGTTCGAGGGTTCATCCGACATTCGCCCGCGCCTCCCCCGCCGTTCGCCGTCCGGGTGCTCGAATGGCCCCCATGGTGCCTTCGCTGCGCAAGACCCTCGTCACGTGTGTCGCCGCCGCCCTCGCATCGGCCCTGCTGTGGACCACCTCCGCCGCGCCGCCGGCGTCCGCCGCGCCAGGGCGGGGAGAGCACCGAGCCGACCACGTCGTCCTGCTCGCCCTCGACGGCTTCGACGTCGAGTACCTCGACCTCGTGCGCTCGGGCGAGGCGCCGATGCCGAACCTGGAGCGGCTCCTGCGCCGCGGCAGCCTCACGACGTCGACGGGCGTGATGACGTCCATCACCAACCCGTCGTGGTCGTCGGTCGCGACCGGGGCCTGGCCCGCGACCCACCGGAACACGGCCTACTGGTTCGACACCACGACGAACACGGCGCGCGGCCAGCAGCGCGACCTCGCCGTCCCGACGATCGCGCAGTCGATCCGCGCGCAGGGCGGCACCGTGTTCTCGGCGCAGTGGTTCATCCTGCAGAACTACGGCGTCACCTTCGGCGACCCCGGCGGCCTCTACACCCAGCCCGGCGGCGACTGCGCACGGCGCACCGACGACGCCGTCGCCGTGCTGCGCGGCGAGCCGGTCGACTCCGGCGGCGAGCTGGTCCGCACGGACGGCGTCCCCGACCTGATCGCCGTCTACTGCGACGTGCTCGACGCGATCGGGCACGACGGCGGCGACGCCGACCCGCGCCTGCCCGCCGCACTGGCCGACATCGACGCGCAGCTGGGCCGGATCGTCCAGGCGACGCGCGACGCCGGCGTCTACGGTCGCACCGCGTTCGTCATCACGGGCGACCACGGCATGACCACGTTCGACAAGGGGTTCGCGGCCGAGGGCCTGGCCGCGATCGAGGCGGCGGGGTTCACACCGCAGGTGCTCACCAGCGGACAGTCGCCCGCGCCGGGGACCGACGTCGTCGTGGTGGTCGGCGGCGTGGCCGACGTGCGGGTCGTCGGCGAGCGGGCGGGCGACCGCTCGGCGGTCCGCCGGCTGGAGCGGGCCCTGCGCGCGCTGCCGCAGGTGCGGTCCGTGCTCGACGAGGCGGACCAGCGCCGGCTGCACATGAGCCCGCACTACGGCGACCTCGTCGTGGAGCCGCGGCCCGGCTGGTCGTTCGGCCCGACGCCCGCCGACCCGGCGGGCAGGCACGGCGCCACCACGGAGCTGCAGGTGCCGCTGGTGCTCGCCGGCGCGGGGGTCCGACCGGGCGTGCGTCCGCACGCGCCGCGCCACGTCGACGTCGCGCCGACGATCTCTGCCCTGCTGGGCTACGCCCCGCCGGCGGCCACGGAGGGCCGTGTGCTGCGCGAGGCGCTGCGCCGCTGAGGCGCACTACCTCGCCACGTGACTACCTCGCCAGGTGACTACCTCGGCAGGTGACTACCTCAGAAGGAGTCGACCAGGGGGCCGCCGACCGCGAGGAGGAGCCAGGTCACCGCGGCCAGGTAGCCGATGACCAGGATGATGTGCCGGTTGCCGACGAGCGCGTCGCGCAGGCCCTCGCCGACGGGCAGGTCGCCCGCGCGCACGCCCCGGACCACCTGGTACCACAGGAGCGGCCACATGATCGTCCACACGATCATGCAGTAGGCGCACAGCGCCACGATCACGTAGAAGCTCGTGTACATGAGGAAGAACACGAGCGCCTCGCCGAGCACCGTGCCCACCAGCAGCGACGTCCAGTACCAGCGCGGCAGCCGGGTGCCGAGCAGCAGCATGACACCCGTGGTGACCACGACGGGGAACGCGGCGACACCGATGTAGGGGTTGGGGAACCCGAGCAGAGCGCCCTGCCACGAGTCCATGGCCGCCCCGCAGTCGATGAACACGTTGACGCTGCAGGACGCGACACGGTCCGGGTCGAGGAGCTTGAGGTACTTCTCCCAGGACAGGGCGAACGAGGCGGCGAAGCCGATGCCGCCCAGCACCACGAGCAGGAGCCCCATGGTGCGCGCGCCGAGCGGCTGCGGTGCCGCGACGTCCTGTGCGTTGCTGTCCGACGACGTCGTGGTCGCCCCGGTCCCAGTCACGCGCCTACGGTACCGGCGAACCCTGGACCTTCGCTGGGACCCGGGTCACGAGGCGGTCTCCGGCACCTGGTGGGCGACCCGCTGCCGCCCGAACGCGACGACGAGCCCCAGCCCGAGCAGCGTGACGACGAGGCCGGCCCACGCCGGCGCGAGGTACCCCCACCCCGCGTCGATCACGAGCCCGCCGACGAACGCGCCCGCGCCGTTGGCGACGTTGAGGCCCGCGTGGCACAGGGCCGCACCGAGGGACGGCGCCCCCGGCGAGAGGTCCATGAGCCGGGTCTGGAACGCGAGGCCGAGCACCTGCGACGTGACGCCCAGCAGGAACAGCGACGCGAGGGCGGGCACGACCCACCCGCCCGTGAGCGCGAACAGCGCGAGCGACGCCGCCGTGGCGAGGAACCCGATCAGCACGGCGCGCAGCACACCGCGGTCGGCGAGCCGGCCACCGAGCTGGGTACCCACCGTCATGCCGACGCCGAACAGCGCCAGCACCCACGGCACCGCGCCGCCGGGCAGCCCGGTCACCCCGGTCAGGGTGGGCGCCACGTAGGTGTAGACGGCGAACATGCCGCCGAACCCGACGGCGCCCGCGACGAACGCGATCCACAGCGGCGCGTTGCGCAGCGTCGCCAGCTCGGTGCGCACGGAGCGGCTCGCTCCGCCCGCGCCCGCGGGCACGAGCCGCCAGAGCCCGAGCAGCGTGACGGCGCCGAGCGCGCCGATGAGCACGTACGACACGCGCCAGCCGAAGGTCTGCCCGACCCAGGTCGACAGAGGGACGCCGACGACGTTCGCGATCGTCAGGCCGGTCATCATCGTCGCGACGGCGCGCCCGCGCTGCGCCGGCCCGGCCACCGCGGCACCGACGGCGGCACCGACCCCGAAGAAGGCGCCGTGCGGCAGGCCGGCGAGGAACCGGCCGAGCACGAGCCAGCCGACGTCGGGCGCCGCCGCGGACAGCACGTTGGCCACCGTGTAGAAGCCCATGAGCGCGAGCAGGAGCCGCTTGCGCTCCATGCGCGCCGCGGCGACGGTCAGCAGCGGTGCGCCCACGACGACGCCGAGCGCGTACGCCGTGATGGTGTGCCCGACCTGGGGGTCGGTCGCGCCCAGGTCCGCGCCGACGTCGGGCAGCAGGCCCATGGCGGCGAACTCGGTGGTGCCGATGGTGAAGCCGCCGACGGCCAGCGCGACGAGCGCGGGCAGGGCCGTGCGGAGCGAGGGGCGTGTCGCCATGGTGGGGGTCTCCGGGGCGTCAGGACGGTCGAGGACGGCGTATCGATTCGAGGCACCGTCGGCGACACCGGCGACGAGGTCAGGGGGACGGCGGACAGCCTACTCCTGCGACACCCAGACGCGGGAGGCCGCCAGGAGCCCGAGGTCCGCGACGCGCTCCGCGGGCTCCGGCTCCGCGCACGTCCAGGCGACGGCGACCGTCCCGGCGAACTCGCGCCGGGTGGTGACCTCGACCCGGATGTCGAGGTCGATGCCCAGCTCGGCGAGGTACCGCAGCGCCTCGGGGTCGGCGTCCGAGATGCGCACCACCGTCCCGGCGTCGCCGGCGTGCATCGACGACAGCGGCACGGCGGACGGCCGCACCACGGTGCCGTCCGCGGCCGGGATCGGGTCGCCGTGGGGGTCGCGCGACGGGTTGCCCAGCCGCTCGGCCATGCGCTCGACGAACACGTCGGACACGGCGTGCTCGAGCACCTCCGCCTCGTCGTGGACCTCGTCCCAGCCGTAGCCGAGCTCGCTGACCAGGAACGTCTCGAGCAGGCGGTGGCGGCGCACCATCGCCAGCGCCAGCCTGCGGCCGTCGTCGGTGAGCCGGATCGCGCCGTACCGCTCGTGCTCGAGCAGCCCTTGCCCGGACAGGCGGCGGACCGTCTCGGACACCGTGGACGCGCCGACGCCGAGCCGGTCGGCGAGGTGCTTGGTGGTCACCTTCTCGTCCGACCACTCCTGGGCCGACCACACCGCCTTCAGGTAGTCCTGGGCGACGGGCGTCAGCTCGGCCGGGTCGGTTGCGATGTCCACGCCCCCGAGCCTAGTTGCCCGACGGGGTCGGCGACGGAGCCCGTTCGGTACCCGGGACGTCGGCCGCGTCCGGTCCGTCGCCGGGCACCTCGTCGGGCAGCGGCACGGGCGGCGGGACCGACTGCCGCTCGCTCACGAACGCCTCGCCGTCGGGCGTGACCTCGACGAGCTGCCAGTCCACGAACCGCCGCCGCTCCGGGTCGAACCGCAGGACCGTCATCTCCGAGGAGTCGCGCAGCGGACCCACGGACGTGTTGCCCTTGGTCGCGCCGCCCGTGCTCGCGTTGACGTACCGCACGCCGTACCCGACGACGTCGGGCCCGATCCGCGTGTGCATGTGCCCCGAGACCTGGAACGGCACGCAGCCGGACTCGAGGGCGGCGTCCCCGACGGCGGGCTGGTGCACGAGCAGGAGGTCCACGCGGTCCTCGCCCGTGTACCCGCCGAGGCCGGGCTCGCCCGCCACCTCGCAGGCGACGTCGCGCAGGCGCTCGCCCGCCTCGGCGGGCGTCTCCTCGCGGGACATCACGGTCCCGCCGCCGATGCGGGTCTCCAGCGGGTCGCGGTCGCCCAGGATCCGCACGCCCTCGACCTCGACCACCTGCCCGTCGAGCACGACCTGCCGGTTGGCGAGCTCGGTGGCCGTCGTGAGGCGGGAGTCGTGGTTGCCGTCGGCGACGACGAAGGGGACGCCGTCCGGCACTGCCGAGGCGAACGAGTCCACGCAGACCGACTCGACGCTCGTGCCGTTGATCGTGGTGTCGCCCGCGTTGAGCATGACGTCGGGCGCGATCCGGTCGGCGAGGTCGCGGATGAGCGGCGTCATGCCGGTGTTGCAGTGCAGGTCCGACACGAGCAGGAACGTGACGAGCTCCGGCGCGTCCGGGCTGCCCGACGGCGACGCGCTCAGCCCCTGCTCCTGCTCCTCCTGCGCCGCGACGCGCGCGTCCCACGCCTCCACCAGCCGCTCGCGCGCCCCGGCGTAGAACACCTCGTTGGCCTGGTAGGTCTCCACCAGCTGGCCGCTGTAGGTGTCGATGACGCTCGCGAGCCGCCCGGTGATCCGCGCGCCCTCCAGGGCCGTGCCCTCGAAGACCGCCGAGGCGGGCAGGGCGGACCGCTCGGCCGGCCCGGAGCTCGACGTCGCGGTCACCGCCACGAGCACGACGACGGCGACGCCCGCCGTGATCTCCCACGTCCGGGCGGCCGCGGCGCGCGCGAGCTCGGCGCGCCGGCGCGACCCGAGCAGGGCGCGCAGCGCGAGCAGCACGGCGGCGAGCACGACCGCGGCGCCGGCCGCCCCGCGCACGGCGTCCCAGGCGAGCGCCCACGCGGCGGTGCGCACCGTCTGCTGCGGGGTGTCGAAGAACTGCAGGTAGCCGTCGAGGTCGCCCGCGAGCGCGTCGAAGCTCGCCGCGTCGACGGCGGAGAGGTCGGCGGGGATCTCGTGCACCGTGATCCGGACGCCCAGGTTGAGCGGCAGGGGCGAGTCCGCGACGACGGTGCCGAGCGGGCCGAGGTCGGCCACGAGGCTGTCCTGGGCGGTCACGGCGTAGGTGGCCTCGTGCGGGCCGAGGCTGAGGTCGGCCTTCGCCGTGGTGACACCGAACATCAGGCACGTGAGGACGGCGAGCGCGCCGGCCAGGGTCCACCGCAGCCAGCGGGGCGGGGCAAGACGAGTCATCGGTGCCCACCTTGTCATGCGCGCGACGTACTCACCCGCCGCCTGCGACGTGCCGGCGCCGAGGTTCACCCACCCGGCGCGGTCCGTGCCGCTCAGCCCGCCTTGCGGGACTTCTTCGTGGTGGCGGACTTCGAGCGGCTCGAGGAGGACCTGCTCGAGCCGCCGGAGGAGGACGTGCCGGAGGACGAGCCGGACGAGGACCTGGACGAGGTCTTCGACGAGGTCTTGGACGAGGTCTTGCCGGACGACCTGCCCGAGGACGTGCTCGACGACCCCGACCCCGACCCCGACGACCTCCCGCGCGACCTCGACTCCGCGACGCTGCGCTTGAGGGCCTCCATGAGGTCGACGACCTGGGCGCCCTCGCCCTCCTCCTCCGTCTCGCCGAAGGTCTCGGCGGTGTCGACGCTCTCGCCGGCCTCGAGCTTGGCGTCGACGAGCTTGCGGAGCTGGACCTGGTACTCGTCCTCGTAGTCCTCGGGCGTGAAGTCCGCCTCGAAGCTGGTGACGAGCTGCGCCGACATCGCGAGCTCCTTGTCACTGACCTTCGCGGGCTCGTCGAGGGAGGGGAAGGCCGCCTCGCGGATCTCGTCGGCCCACAGGAGCGTCTGCAGCACGAGCACCTCGTCGCGCACGCGCAGGGCCGCCAGCCGGGTGCGCTGGCGCAGCGCGAACTTCACGACGGCGGTGCGGTCGGTCTCCTCGAGCGTGCGCCGCAGGAGCACGTACGCCTTCGTCGACTTCGAGTCGGGCTCGAGGTAGTAGGTGCGGTCGAGCATGATGGGGTCGATCTGCTCGGTGGGCACGAACTCGACCACCGAGATCTCCCGGTCCCGCTCGGCCGGCAGGTCGGCCAGCTCCTTCTTGGTGAGCACCACGGTGCGCTCGCCGTCGTCGTAGGCGCGGTCGATGTGCTCGTAGGGCACCACCTCGCCGTCGATCTCACAGACGCGCTTGTAGCGGATGCGGCCCCCGTCCGCGTCGTGCACCTGGTGGAGCGGCACGTCGTGGTCCTCGGTCGCGCTGTACAGCTTGACCGGCACGTTGACGAGGCCGAAGGTCACGGCACCCTTCCAGATAGCCCTCATCCCTCTATAGTGCGCCCCAAGCGCACCTCTCGCCCAGGTTTCGCCCTGTCCCGAACCGGGTGGCGGCTCAGAGCCCGGCGCGGTCCAGCTTCGCGCACAGCTCCGCGTTGCTGGGCTCCACGAGGTGATCGCCGTCCGGGAAAGCCAGCACCGGGATGGTCGTGCGGCCCGTGAGCGCCTTCGCCTCGTCCGCGCGGTCGGGCTCCGCGACCAGGTCGACCCACACGTACTCGACCCGCCGCACGTCCAGCACCGCCTTGCTGCGCCGGCAGTCGCGGCACCAGTCCGCTCCGTAGACGGTCAGCAGCGCGGGCGGGGCGGGCAGCTCGGCGTCGGCCGAGAAGACGGGGGCGAAGGTCCGCGCGAACGGTCCGGTCGCCAGGTCATCCGAGATCACCCGCGGGAGCCTAGCGGACCCGCGCCCGCGCACGGGCACGCCCAGGGCGGCACGATGGTGTGATGGCGCCCACGCAGCGGACGGTCAAGCAGACGGTCACCCAGCCGGTCACCCAGCCGGTCACGCAGACCGTCATGGTCGACGGTCACCGCCTGCGCCTGAGCAACCTCGACAAGGTGCTCTACCCGGCGACCGGTACGACCAAGGCCGAGGTGCTGCACTACCTCACGCAGGTCGCGCCCGTCCTCCTGCCCCACGCCGCCAACCGGCCCGCGACCCGCAAACGCTGGCCCGACGGCACGGGCGGGCAGATGTTCTTCCAGAAGAACCTCGACGCCTCGACGCCCGACTGGGTCAAGCGCCGGTCGATCCAGCACAAGCGGTCGTCCAACGACTACGCGCTCGTCAACGACCTGGCGACCCTGACGTGGCTCGGCCAGACGGCCACGCTCGAGCTGCACACACCGCAGTGGCAGTTCGGTCGGACGGGCGCGCGCCTCGACCCGGACCGCCTCGTGCTCGACCTCGACCCCGGACCCGGCGCCGGCCTGGCCGAGTGCGCCCGGGTCGCCCGCTGGGCGCGCGAGATCCTGCAGGGCATGGGCCTGGAGCCCTACCCGGTCACCTCCGGCTCCAAGGGCATCCACCTCTACGCCGCGCTCGGCCGGACCGCCGAGACCCGCCTCGGGTCGGACGCCGTCTCCGCGGTCGCGCACGAGCTGGCCCGGTACCTCGAGTCCGAGCACCCCGACCTCGTCGTCAGCGACATGAGCAAGAAGCTGCGCACCGGCAAGGTGCTCGTGGACTGGTCGCAGAACAACGGCAACAAGACCACCATCGCGCCCTACTCCCTGCGCGGCCTCGACCGCCCCTTCGTCGCGGCGCCCCGCACGTGGGACGAGCTCGAGGACCCCGACCTGGCCCAGCTCACGCCCGACGAGGTCGTCGAGCGGGTCGAGACCGACGGCGACCTGCTCGCCCCGCTGCTCGAGGGCCACCTCGCCGCCCTCGAGCCGACGCCCGAGCGCCTCGCCACCTTCGCGAAGCTCGAGACCTACCGCGCCAAGCGGGACCCGGAGAAGACCCCCGAGCCGTTCGGACCACCGGGCGGCGAGGCCGCCGAGCGCGGCGACGACGCCCCGACCTTCGTCATCCAGGAGCACCACGCCCGCCGCCTGCACTGGGACTTCCGCCTCGAGCACGACGGCGTGCTCGTGAGCTGGGCGCTCCCCCGCGGCGAGCCCACCGACCCGGCGAAGAACCACCTCGCCGTGCAGACCGAGGACCACCCGCTCGAGTACGGCTCCTTCGAGGGCAGCATCCCCGCGGGCGAGTACGGCGCGGGCGAGGTCACCATCTGGGACGCCGGCACCTACGACCTGGAGAAGTGGCGCGACGACGAGGTCATCGTCACCCTCCGCTCCGAACGCCGTGGCGCGCGGCGGCTGGCCCTCATCCGCACCGGCGGGCGCGACGGCGACGCCGAGAACAACTGGCTCATCCACCTCACGAAGGCCCAGCCCGGCGACGGCACCACGACGGACACGCCGCCCCAGGACGGCGCGCGCCGCCCCAGGACGACCGGCGCCGCCGCCCGCCCCGCCGCGCGCAGCGGCCCCTACCGCCCGATGCTCGCCAGCCCCGCCCAGGCCGGCGAGCTGCACGACCCCGACAGCTGGATGCTCGAGATGAAGTGGGACGGGTTCCGCACCCTCGCCCACGTGCAGGACGACGGCACCGTGCGCCTCGTGAGCCGCTCCGGGCAGGACCTCACGGTCACCTTCCCCGAGCTCGCCGCCCTCGGCGGCCAGGTCGACCCCGACCGCCTCCCGGCCGTGCTCGACGGCGAGATCGTCGCCCTCGACCGCGACGGCCGCCCCGACTTCCGCCGCCTCCAGCACCGCGCCAACCTCCGCAAGGAGCACGACGTCGCACGCGCCCGGGCCCGCGTCCAGGTCGACCTCATGCTCTTCGACGTGCTGCAGGCCGACGGCGAGGACGTCACCGGCCGCCCCTGGACCGAACGGCGCGAGCTCCTCGAGTCCCTCGTCACGCCCGAGGCGCCCGTCCACCTGCCGCCCGTGTTCGACGGCGACCTCGACGCGGCCATGCGCACCTCGCGCGCCCTGCGGCTGGAGGGCGTCGTCGCCAAGCGCCGCACCTCCACCTACGTCGGACGGCGCTCGCGGGAGTGGCTCAAGCTCAAGCACAGCGCCACGCAGGAGGTCGTGGTCGTCGGCTGGCGACCGGGCCACGCGAACGCCGCGGTCATGGGCTCGCTCCTCATGGCGGTGCCCGACGGCGACGCCCTGCGCTACGTCGGGCGGGTGGGCACCGGGTTCACCGAGCGCGAGCGCCGCGAGATCACCGCGCGCCTGCAGGGCATGGAGCGCAAGACCCCCGGGGCGACGGGCGTGCCGGCCGAGGACGCGCGGGACGCCCGCTGGGTCACCCCGCGCCTGGTCGGCGAAGTGACGTTCGCCGACTGGGCCGAGGGCAGCGACAGCGCGTCGGGCGAGCGCCGCATGCGGCACTCCGTCTGGCGCGGGTGGCGCCCCGACAAGGCGGCCGCCGAGGTCGAGGCGGAGCTGCCCGGGGAGGCGTGACCGCTTGGCACACTTTTCCTGCGTCGTCTGCGCGGGAGCCAGATCTGCCGGAATACCGGCGGCCGGACGAGAGGTTGGGCCCTGACATGCGAGCGATCACCTACAGCAGGTTCGGCAGCGCGGACGTCCTCGAGCTCACGGAGGTGCCGGACCCCCACGTCGGGCCGGACACGGTCGTCGTGCGCGTGCGGGCCGCGTCCGTGAACCCCGTCGACTGGAAGGTCCGCGAGGGCTACCTCGAGGGCGTGATCGACACGACCCTGCCCGCGATCCCGGGCTGGGACGTGGCAGGCGTGGTCGAGCAGGTGGGGCTGGACACCCCCGAGTACCAGGTGGGCGACGAGGTCTACGGCTACGTGCGCAAGGACACCGTCCACGACGGCACGTTCGCCGAGCTCGTCGCCGCGCCGGTACGCACGCTGGCGCGCAAGCCCGCGTCGCTGAGCTTCGAGGAGGCCGCGGCGGTCCCGCTCGCCGGCCTCACCGCCTACCAGGCGATCCAGCGGTCCGGGGTCCGCGAGGGACAGACCGTGCTCGTGCACGCGGCGGCCGGCGGCGTCGGCGCGTTCGCGGTGCAGATCGCCCGGGCGCTGGGCGCGCGGGTCATCGGCACGGCGAGCGAGCGCAACCACGAGTTCCTGCGCTCCCTGGGCGCCGAGCCCGTCACCTACGGCGACGGCCTGGCCGACCGGGTGCGGGGGCTCGCGCCGGGCGGCGTCGACGTCGCCCTCGACCTCGTGGGCGGCGACGCCGTCGCCACGAGCGCGGCCGTGCTCGCGCAGGGCGGCACGATCGCCTCGATCACCGACGCGACCGCGCGCACCGAGCACGGCGGCCACTACGTCTGGGTGCGCCCGTCGACCGCGGACCTCGACGCGCTCACCGAGCTGTTCGACGCCGGGAAGCTGTCGGTCGAGGTCGCCCAGGTCTTCGACCTGGCGGACACCGCGGACGCGCACCGGGCCAGCGAGTCGGGGCACACGCGCGGGAAGGTCGTCGTCCAGGTGTGAGCCGTCAGGTGTCGGCCGGCTCGGCGGCCGCGGCACGCTCGTGCGCGGCGACCTCCTCGAGGGACCGCAGCACGCAGAACTCGTTGCCCTCCGGGTCGGCGAACGTGACCCAGCCGCTGCCCGGGCCGTAGATGCCGCGGTGGTCGCCGACGACGGTCGCCCCGTGCGCCGCGATCCGCTCGATCTCCGTGTCACGCAGGTCCGCGCGCGGGCGCAGGTCGAGGTGCACCCGGTTCTTGGCGCTCTTGCCCTCCGGCACCTGGACGAACAGGACGTCGACGCCCTTGCCCTCGGGGTCGGTGATCATGCACTCCTCGTGCCCGGGGAGGTTCGGGTCGCCCGGTACGTCCTGATACCCCAGCACGGGCTTCCACCACTGGGCGAGGGAGTAGGCGTCGGCGCAGTCCACCGTGACGTGGGAGACGAAGGAGACCATGGCGGGACCCTGGCACAGCCAGGGGCGTCCCGCCCACCCCTTTCCCTCCCGTCACCCCGGGGACGAGCGGCCGTGCCTCCAGTAGCCCACGAAGTCCACGTTCGCCTTCGGCACGCCGCGCTCGGCCACGAGGTGCCTGCGGGCACCGGTCGCGAGCGCGGACTCGCCGACCGCGAAGGCGTACAGCTCCTCGGCGGGCGCGCCGAGGTCGAGGTCGCGCAGCGCCGCGAGCGCCGCCTGGCCGGGTACGGCGTGCGGGTCGGAGCGCACCACCCAGCGCAGCTCGACACCGGGTGGCGCGTCGACCTCCTGCCGGTCCGCCTCGCCGGGCACCTCGATCACGGCGGTGCCGCGGGCGTCGGGCGGCAGCGACTCGCACACCCCTGCGACGGCGGGCAGCCCCGACTCGTCGCAGACCAGCAGGGCGGGACCCGCCGCACGGTCGGCGTCGTAGACGATGCCCTGGTCGAGCAGGCCCACGCGCATCCCGGCCTCGGCGGCCTCGGCGAACCCGGCTCCGGGCCCGGAGGCGTCGGGGTCCCCGTGCCCGCCGTCGTTCCCGTGCAGCACGAAGTCGACGTCGATCTCGTGCAGGTCGGGCCGGGCGGTCCGGACGGTGTAGTTGCGCACCCAGGGGCGCCGCGCCTTCGGGGTCGCCAGGTACTCGGCGTACCAGAGGGCCGACGTGCGGGTCGGCAGCCTGAGCGCGTCCTGCCCCTCGCGCGGCAGGAAGAGGCGGAACCACTGGTCCCAGCCGACGGGTGTGAACCGGGCGAGCTCCTCGCCGCCGAGGGTCACGCGCATCATGTGGGGCGTGACGCGCTTGGTGCTGACCACCTCGGCCATGACGACGTGCGGGTCGACCGGTCTGCGCCCTCGATGTGCCATGTGCTGAGGTTAGGCATACCTAAGCGCGTTTGACCAGGGGTTCGTCCGGTTCTCCCCCGCGCACGGAGCGGATCCCCGCGAAGGACAGGAGCCCGCCGAGCACGAGCAGCCCCGCCGTGACGAGGAGAGCGCGGTGGAACGACGCCACGTCCAGCACGCCGCCCGTGATGATCCCGGCGAACGCGACCGTCACCAGGCCGGCGACGCGCGCGACCGCGTTGTTCACGGCCGAGCCGATCCCGGCGTCGTGCGCGGGCACGGCGCCGAGGATCGCGGCCGTGAGCGGCGCGACCGTGATCGACAGCCCGAGGCCGAACACGAGCTGGCCGGGCAGCACCTGCGTCGGGTAGAAGGCGGTCTCGTCCATCGCCAGCATGAGCAGGAAGCCCACGCCCGCCACGACGGGCCCCACCGTCATGAAGAGGCGTGGCCCGTACCGCCCCGACAGGGTGCCGAACCAGGCCGACAGGAAGATCATCGCGAGCGTCGTGGGGAGCTGCGCGAGCCCGGACCAGGTCGCCGAGTAGCCGGCCACCTGCTGCAGGAACAGCGTGAGCACGAAGCCGCCGAGCGAGAGCGCGCCGTAGATCGCCGTCGTCGCGAGGTTGCCCCACGCGAAGTTGCGCGCCGAGAACAGGCGCAGCGGCAGCATCGGGTCGGCCGCCCTGCGCTGGTACAGCACGAACGCGACGAGCAGCGCGGCGCCGCCGAGCAGCGCGGCCAGCACCCCCGCCGACCCCCAGCCCAGCCGCTCGCCCTCGATGAGCCCGAAGACGACGCCCGCGAGCCCGCCCGCGGCCAGCACGGCGCCGGGCACGTCGACCCGGCGCCCCGGCTCGCCCGTGTCGGCCGGGATGCCGCGCAGGAGCCACAGCGTGACCGCGATGACGGGCACGTTGATCCAGAACACCCAGCGCCACGTCACGAGGTCGACCAGCAGGCCGCCGACGAACGGGCCGACGATCATCGCCGCCGTCGTCCACGACGTCCACCGCCCGATGGCGCGCGACTGCGCCTCTCCGGCGAACGTCGCGACGAGGAGGGCCAGCGAGCTCGGCACGAGGAGGGCGCCCGCCACGCCCTGCAGCGCGCGGGCCACGACGAGCACCGGCCCGGTCGGCGCGACGGCGCACAGCACCGACGCCGCGGCGAAGCCCACCAGCCCGGCCGCGAGCACGCGCCGGCGCCCGTAGACGTCCGACACCGACCCGGCGACGAGCATGAGCGCACCCAGGGTGACCAGGTACGCGTCGACCACCCACTGCTGCAGCGCGAGCCCCTCGACGCCGGGCCCCGCGAGCTCGCGCGCGATGGCGGGCAGCGCGACGCTCACGACCGTGCCGTCGAGGAAGGACACGAACGAGCCGAGGATCGCGACGAGGAGCACCCGCCGCTGGAGCGTGGTCACGAGGTCACGCTATGCCCCGCCACCGACATCGTCACCGCCGATGCCGGAAGACACCGCTGACAAGCCGCCCGGCCACCGGCACCATCGGAGGATGGACCTCACCATCCGGGACGCGACCGCGCAGGACGCGGCCCCGTGCGCGCGGATCTACGGCTTCTACGTGCGCCACACCCACGTCAGCTTCGAGACCGATCCGCCCGACGTCGCCGAGATGGCCCGGCGCGTCGCGGCGTACGCGGACCGGCACGCGTGGCTGGTGGCCGAGCGTGGCGGAACCGTCGTCGGGTTCGCGTACGGCAGCCCGTACTCGCCGCGTCCGGCCTACCGGTGGTCGGTGGAGACGAGCGTCTACCTCGAGCCGGGCCTGCGCCGCACCGGAGCGGGCAGGGCTCTGTACGAGGCGCTCCTCGACCGGCTCGCCGCGCGGGGCTACCGCCGGGTCGTGGCGGGCCTCGCCCTGCCCAACGACGCCAGCCTCGGGCTCCACGTCGCGCTCGGCTTCGAGGTGGTGGGCACGCTGCGGCGGATCGGCTGGAAGCACGGGAGCTGGCGCGACGTCATGCGCCTGCAGAAGGACCTGGCGCCGGAGCTCGGCACGACGCCACCGGAGGCGCTCCCCCGTGACCTGCCCTCCTGACCAGCGCGCCTACCCGGTCGGCGGCCACCCGTCAACTCCCCGCTGCGATCGCCGCGGCACCCGCCACCCGGTGGAGGATCGCCGCATGGACCGCATCGTCCGCGTCGCGACTCCCGACGACGCCGCAGCCTGCGCCGCGATCTACGCCCCCTTCGTCGCCGACTCGGCGGCGACCTTCGAGACCTCCCCGCCGGACGCCCGCGAGATGACGCGCCGCATCGAGCGGTTCTTCGGCCGCGAGACGTGGCTGGTGCTGGAGACCGGCGGCACCGTGGCCGGCTTCGCGTACGCCAAGCCGTTCGCCGACCGCCCGACGTTCCGCTGGACGCTGGAGACCAACGTCTACGTCGCGACCGAGCACCAGCGGCAGGGGGCCGGCCGCACGCTGTACGACGCGTTGCTGGTGCGGCTCGCGCGCCGCGGCTACCACCGGGTCGTCGCCAGCATCGTGCTGCCGAACGACCCGGCCGTCGCGCTCCACGAGGCAGCGGGCTTCCGGCGCGCGGGCCGGTTCGAGCGCATCGGCTGGAAGCACGGCCAGTGGCACGACGCCGTGATGTTCCAGCGCGACCTCGTGCGCGACGACGGCATCACGCCGGGCAACCGCACGGCCGACGCCGAGCTGCCGAGCCTGCTGACGCCGGAGCCGCTCGAGGTGACGCGCACGCCGCTCGTGCGGCCGCACCCGGCCGAGGACCTGGTCGCCTACTTCGGCGACTGAGGTGCGCCGCACGCCGCGCGCCGGAATACCCGTGCGGGCCCCCGCTAAGGTCGCTCCATGAGCATCACCGTGCGCCCGGTCGGCTACGACGACCAGCCCGCCTACACCCGCCTGGGCGCCGAGGCGTTCGGCGTGCCCGAGGGCGGTCGGCCGGTGCCGACGCGTGCGGAGTGGACGGCGGCGGGCTTCCGCGAGTGGGGCGCGTTCGACGGCGACGAGCTGGCCGCCCGGCTGCGGGTCTACGGCTTCACCTCGTGGTTCCATGGCGCGCAGGTGTCGACAGCCGGCGTCGCGGGCGTCGCCGTCGAGCCCGAACGGCGAGGCGCGGGCCACGTCGCGCCCCTGTTCGCTGCCGCGCTCGCCGAGGCGCGCGAGGGTGGCGAGACGATCTCGACGCTCTTCCCGAGCGCGCCCGGCATCTACCGCAGGCTCGGCTACGAGGTGATCGGCTCGTTCGACGACGTGGACGTGCCGTTGCAGGCCCTCGCCCGCGTGCCCGCGGCGACCGGGATCGTCACGCGCCGGGCGACCGTCGCCGACTTCGACGCCGTCGTGGGCGTGCACCGGGAGTGGGCGGCGCGGCAGAACGGCCCGGTCTCGCGCGCCGAGAAGCCGTTCTGGACGCCGCCGGAGAAGTTCTTCGCCGACTACACGGGCGTCACGCTCGCGGTCGACGAGGCGGGCGACGTCGTCGGGTTCGCGAGCTGGGTGCGCGGCGAGGGCTACACGCCCGCCACGGCGCTCATGGAGGTCGACGACCTCGTCGCGCTCACCCCGGACGCCGCCCGCGCGCTGTGGCGCACGCTCGGCAGCTTCTCGACGGTCGTCGGCACGGCACGCGTCTCGACGTCGGGCCTGGACCCGGCGTGGCTCGTGCTGCCGGACCTCACGTCGCGGGTGCACGCCGCCCACCCCTACATGCTGCGGGTGCTCGACGTCGCGGGTGCGCTCGGCGGCGTCGAGTCGCCGCTGGAGGGCGCGCGCCTGCCGTTCGCGGTCCGGGGGACCGACGACCTCGCGGGCGCCTGGACGCTCACGGTCGCCGACGGCGTCACCCACCTCGAGCGCGACGCGGTGGAGCTCGAGGACGCCCACCACGAGCGGCCCGTGCTCACGGCGAACGGGCTCGCGCTCGTGTACGCGGGCGCGCAGTCGCCCGCCAACCTGCGGATCGCCGGCCACCTCACCGGGGCACCGACCCACGACGCCGTGCTCGGCGCGGTGTTCGCCGGGCGGCAGGTGCACGTGCGCGACTACTTCTGACCCGGCACCCCGGCACATACTGGGCCGGTGAACCTCCCTGTCGCCTGGTCCGTCGTCCTGATCCTCACCGGCCTGTGGAACCTGCTCGTCTGGCCCCGGTTCTGGCAGCGCATCGCCGCGGACCCGCGCTCGCGCGACGCGGACGGCCGGGCCACGCGGTTCCGCACGGTGCACGCGGTGCTCGTCGTCGTGTCGCTCGCCCTGGGCACGGCCGTGGGCGTGCTGGGCGTCCTCACGCTGGTCTGACCCCCGGGCGTCCGGCCCGGATCCCTCCTCCGGCGCGCCTGCGGTTGCCGCCATACCTGGAGGTAGGTACGCTGGCGGACCATGAGCACCGCGACCGCACGTGACCGCCTCATCGACACAGCACAGGAGCTGTTCGCCGCCCGGGGCGTGGGCGCGACGAGCCCACGCGCCGTGCTGGCGGCGTCGGGCGTCGGGCAGGGCAGCCTCTACCACCACTTCCCCACGAAGCACGACCTCGCGGTGGCCGCCGTCGGTGCCACGGTCGAGGACGCGCTCGCCCGCGCGATGCACGACCTGCGCGGCGAGTCACCCGCGGTCCGGCGGGTGGTCGACTACCTCGAGCGCCCGCGCGACGCGCTGGCGGGCTGCCGGATCGGCCGCCACACGTCGGACCAGGCGGTGATGGACGACGAGGGCCTGCGCGACGTGGTGACGGCCTACTTCGTGCGCCTGCTCGGCGTGCTCACCGAGGCGTTCCGCGAGGCCGGCCTGCCCGACGACGCGGCAGGCGACCGGGCGCACGCCGCCCTCGCGATCGTCCAGGGCGGCTACGTCCTGGCCCGTGCCACGCAGGACCCCGACGCGCTCACCGCAGCGGTGCGCGGCTTCGTCGGCCTGCTGACCCAGAAGGAGAGCATGTGACCCTCCGCGAGCGCCTCCGCGCGCTGCCCGCTTTCGCCCGGCCGGGCCTCCCGGCGTTCGACCCGGACACCGCGCCCGGGACCCCGCACGAGCTGTTCGAGCACTGGCTGGGGCAGGCGATCGACGCCGGGCTCCTCGCTCCGCACGCCGCGACGTTGTCGACCGCCGACGCGGCGGGACACGTGACGGCGCGGACGCTGGTCCTCAAGGACGTGACGGCCGACGGCTGGTGGTTCGCGTCGCAGTCCACGGGCCCCAAGGGCCGGGACCTGGCGGCGAACCCGCACGCCGCGCTGACGTTCTTCTGGCCCGAGCTGGGCAGGCAGGTGAAGGTGACGGGCAGCGCCGCGCCGGCGGGCCCCGACGTGAGCCGTGCCGACTTCCTGGCCCGCCCCGACGCGTCGCGCGCCGCGGGCCTGGTCAACCGGCAGAGCGAGCCGCTGGGCTCGCGCGACGAGTACGTGCGTGCGTTCACGGAGGCGCTGGAGGCCGTGACGGCGGACCCGGGGCTGGTCGCGGAGAGCTGGGCGGCGTACGCGCTGGCGCCGACGAGCGTCGAGTTCTGGCAGGCGCCGGACGAGGGTCCGCACACGCGGCTGCTGTACCGCGCGGACGCCGGCGGCTGGACGAGGGGGCTGCTGTGGCCGTGACCGACCTGACCCCGCACGCGCTGGCCGACTCGGCGGACGGCCTGGACACGCTGATCGCGGCCGCCGAGCGCCTCGGGCCCGAGGACGTCGCCGGACCGTCGGCCCTGGAGGGGTGGACCCGCGGGCACGTGCTCGCGCACGTCACGAACCTGGGCGAGGCCCTGGCCGGGCAGGCCCGGGCCGCCGCCCGCGGCGAGGTCGTGCCGGTCTACGCGAGCCGGGCGGCCCGCGACGCGGGCATCGAGGCGAACGCGGGGCGCACTCTCGCGGAGCACCTCGCCGCGCTCCGCGCCCTGCGCGACGAGCTGGCCGACGCCTGGCCCGCGCCGGGTTCGCCGTTGTGGGACGCCCCGAGCGGCTACCGGGACGGGCCGCTGTCGGGCTGCCTGCTCGCGTGGTGGCGCGAGGTGCGCATCCACACGGTCGACGCGCTGACCGGCACCGGCCAGGCGGTCGGCTACGCGACGTGGGACGAGACCCTGTGCGCCCACCTGCGCGACTTCCTGGCCGTGCGCCTGCCGGACGGCGTGGCGGTCGACGACGTCGCGGGCGACCCGCGGGACGTCACGGTGTGGCTGGCCGGCCGCGTCCCGGACGGCCCGCTGCCGGACGACCTGCCCGAGCTCGGCCCGTGGCCGTCCTCGACGCCCGCGCCGTCCTGACGGCGCGCGTACACCGCGGGACGCCCGCCCGACCGCTCACACCGTCGCGGCGAACGCGACGCCCGTGAGCCGCTCGGACGTGTCCCACACCCGGGCGGCCTCCGTCTCGCTGCGCAGCGGCGGGTACAGGGGCTGCTCGGCAGGCGCCCCGCCGAGGTGGCCGAGCCCGCTCGGCCCGTAGAGGACGCCGGGCCGGGACTGCGGGCCGGTCGCGGCGAGCAGGGCGGGCAGGTACGCGGACTCGACGGTGCCCAGCAGGATGCCGCGCTCCGAGAGGGCGCGGACGAGCCGGCCGCCGGCGGTCGGGCGGTCGCGCCCGATCTCGGGCCGGGCGGCGAGCAGGCTGGTGGGCGCCACGCCGGGGTGCGAGAGGTTGCTCGTGACGCCCCACCCCTGCGCCGCGCTGCGGCGCTGGAGCTCCAGGCCGAACAGGCCGAGCGCGATCTTCGACTGGGAGTAGGCGCGCATGCCGGAGTACGAGCGGTCCGCGTTCAGGTCCTCCCAGTGCACGCGTCCACGCCGGGCCGCGACGCTCACCTGTGAGGTGACGCGGGCCCGGCCGGCGCGCAGGAGGGGCATGAGGTGCGCGACCAGCGCGAAGTGGCCCAGGTGGTTGGTGCCGAGCTGGAGCTCGAAGCCGTCGGCCGTGGTCTGGCGCGCGGGCGGCTGCATGACGCCGGCGTTGTTGAGGAGCAGGTGGATCGGCCGGCCGTCGCGGCGCAGGGTCTCGCCGAGCGCCGCGACGGAGTCGAGCGAGGCGAGGTCCAGGTCGTGCAGCTCGAGGTCGGCGTCGGGCACGGTGCGCCGGATCGCGGCGAGCGCCGCCTCGCCCTTGCTCCGGTTGCGGACCGGCAGCAGCACCTGGGCGCCCGCCGCGGCCAGCCGGGTGGCGAGCCCGAGGCCCATGCCGTCGCTCGCACCGGTGACGAGCGCCCGCCGGCCGGCCTGGCTCGGCACCGCGAGATCGAGAGTCCTACGTGTCATGGCTTCGGCTCCTTCGTGTGGGGTCGCCGTGTCGGGGACCTGCCACCGATCGTGGACGCCCGCCCGGCCGGTAGACAGGGCCTGCCGATCACAGGCTCGCGGGGCCACCCCGCCGGGTCCCCTGCGGACCCGGTCCGCAGAGGGGGATCGACGGGCCGTGGCTCCGCCGCCGGGCACGAGGTAGAACAGGTGGGCACGTCGCCGAGACGAGGGGGGCACCGTGATCGACCGCACCGGCCTGGCCGACTTCCTGCGCCGACACCGCGAGGCGCTGCAGCCGGAGGACGTCGGGCTGCCCCGTGGGCAGCGCCGCCGCACGGCGGGGCTGCGCCGGGAGGAGGTGGCGATGCTCTGCTCCATGTCCACCGACTACTACTCGCGGCTGGAGCGTGAGCGCGGACCGCAGCCGTCCGAGCAGATGGTCGGCGCGATCGCGCAGGGCCTGCGCCTCTCGCTGGGCGAGCGCGACCACCTCTTCCGGCTGGCCGGGCACAACCCGCCGCCGCGCGGCGCCACGAGCGAGCACGTCGGGCCCGGCCTGCTGCGCATCCTCGACCGGCTGACCGACACCCCGGCCGAGATCATCACGGAGCTGGGCGAGACGCTGCGGCAGACGCCGACGGGCGTCGCGCTCACGGGCGACGCCGGCCGGTACAGCGGCAAGGCCCGGAGCATCGGCTACCGCTGGTTCACCGACCCCGCGACCCGCTCGCTCTACCTGCCGGAGGACCACGCGCACATGACGCGCATGTTCGTCGGGGGCCTGCGCGAGCTCGCGACGCTGCGCGGGCCGGGCTCGCGGGCCGCCGGGCTCGTGACGGAGCTGCTCGAGCGCAGCGCGGAGTTCCGCTCGGTGTGGGACACGCACGAGGTCGGCCTCGGCCCGATGGAGATCAAGCGGTTCGTGCACCCGGAGGTCGGCGTGCTGGAGCTGAGCTGCCAGACCCTCGTCGACCCGGACCAGGCGCACCGCCTGCTCGTCTACACGGCGGCGCCGGGCAGCGAGAGCCACGAGCGGCTGCGGCTGCTGGCGGTGATCGGCGCGCAGCAGGTGGCGACCGTCCCGTGAGGGCCGGTGCCTACCGTGAGCGAGGTCACCGCGCACATCACGTGATTCGCGCCACAGCGCTCGTTCCGCTTTTCACAAGCCCGCTATCGTTGCGAGCGTGACTTCTTACCACCAGAGCGCCCCCCGTCCCACCGAAGAGGTCGACGTCGCGCTGATCGGCGGAGGGATCATGAGCGCCACCCTCGGCGCGCTGCTCACGATCCTCGAGCCGACCTGGCGCATCGGGATCTACGAGCGCCTCGACGAGGTGGCGCAGGAGTCGTCGAACCCGTGGAACAACGCGGGCACCGGGCACGCGGCGCTCTGCGAGCTGAACTACACGCCGGAGCGCAAGGACGGCTCCGTCGACATCTCCAAGGCCGTGAAGATCAACGAGCAGTTCCACACCTCGCGCGAGTTCTGGAACCACCTGCTCACCGCGGGCCTCATGGAGGGCACCGACTTCATCAACGTCACCCCGCACATGACCTTCGTGCGCGGTGCCGAGAACGTCGACTTCCTGCGCCGCCGGTACGAGGCGCTCAGCGCCCACCCGCTGTTCCGCGACATGGAGTTCAGCACCGACCCCGCCGTCATCGGCAGCTGGGCGCCGCTGATGACGCTGGAGCGCGACCCGGACGAGCCGATCGCCGCCACCCGCGCCGCCGCGGGCACCGACGTCGACTTCGGCGCGCTCACCAAGAAGCTCATCGGCTTCGCGACCGACCACAACACCGAGCTGCACCTCAGCCACGAGGTGCGCGGCCTCAAGAAGCTGCGCGACGGCCGCTGGCGCCTCACCCTGAGCGACCGCTCCTGGAACGCCCCCTCGCCGCGCCGCCGCACCGTGACCGCGAAGTTCGTCTTCGTCGGCGCCGGCGGTGGCGCGCTGCCGCTGCTGCAGGCCTCCGGCATCAAGGAGGCGCGCGGCTACGGCGGCTTCCCGATCTCCGGCGAGTTCCTGCGGACCGCCAACCCCGAGGTCGTGGCGCAGCACAACGCCAAGGTGTACGGCAAGGCCGACGTCGGCGCCCCGCCGATGTCCGTGCCGCACCTCGACACCCGCGTCGTGGACGGCAAGAGCTACCTCATGTTCGGCCCGTACGCCGGGTTCAGCCCCAAGTACCTCAAGAAGGGCAAGTACCTGGGCCTGATCACGTCGCTGCGCCTGCACAACGTGTTCTCGATGCTGGGCGCGGGCGCCAAGAACCTCGACCTCACGGCGTACCTCGTGGGTCAGCTGGCCGCCGCGCCGGAGACCAAGTTCCACGAGCTGCAGCGCTTCATGCCGACGGCGCGCCCGGGCGACTGGGAGAAGATCGTCGCCGGCCAGCGCGTCCAGGTCATCAAGTGGGTCAAGGGCAAGGGCGGCGTGCTGGAGTTCGGCACCGAGGTCGTCGCCGCGTCCGACGGCTCGATCGCGGGCCTGCTCGGCGCCTCGCCGGGCGCCTCGACCGCCGTCGCCGCGATGACCGGCCTGCTCGAGCGCTGCTTCCCGGCGAAGTACGCCGAGTGGAAGCCGCAGCTCACCTCGATGATGCCGAGCCTCGGCGGCATGGCCGACGACGCCGCCCAGCTCGCCCCGGCCCAGCGGGTCACGGCGGGCGCCTGACCCCTGGCGGGCCTCACGAGAGGTCCGCCAGGGTCAGCAGCAGGGCCGACCAGCGGGTGAGGAGGGCGTCCACCGTCGCCGTCGCCTGCGGGATGGCGGGCAGGCGGGCGCGGACGGCGATGCCGTCGGCCGTGCGGGAGACCCACAGCTGCAGGTCGTCGGCCCGGGTCGCGGCCGACACGTGGTGGGCGTCGTGCCGGACGGCGGCCGCGTGGCCCGGCAGCCGGCGGTAGTCCAGGTACGACACCTGGAAGATGTCCACGCGCGGGAAGCGCAGCGGCCGCGGCAGCGACTCCACCACCCGCTCGAGCGGCACGGTCGCCAGCTCGCGCGCCGCCCGCAGGGCCTTGCCGGTCGCGGCGAGGTCGGTGTCCCGCACCTGCCCCGGCCCGCCCCCGGCCACGTCGACGCGCAGCGGCACCGTGGTGGTGTGCCAGCCGACGGCGCCACGCGTCGCGGCGTCCGTCCGCGTGTGCACCGGCAGCAGGGTCTCCAGCACGTCGGGGCCGCCGAGGTCCGCGACCGCGCGCGCCAG
>NZ_JABEMG010000048.1 GCF_013004695.1 Promicromonospora citrea | reverse complement strand
GACCTGCACGCCGTCGCCCCGACGGCCCCCGCGCCCGGCCTGGCTGCCACGCACACCGCGGCAGTGCGGCCGGCCCCCGTCGCGGGCGACAACGAGACGGTGCGCTGCACGGGCGGCGCGCCCGGCGTCGCCACGACGAGCTACCGCGGGTCGGTGGCCCGCTACGTGTGGGACCTGTCCGACCGGTCGCGCAGCCGCTGGGGCGTGCCGTTCGGCGCCGACGGCCGCCCGGGCGCCCCGCACTTCGACGACCAGCACGCCACGTGGGCGGCGGCGGGCACGGTGCCGGTGGTGACCGACGAGGACGAGCTGTACGCCGTCGACACGACGGGGCGCCTGCTGAACGGCCCCCGCGGTGCCGAGGTGTGGCGGCAGGACGCCGGCGCGCACGGGATGGTCGCGGCCCACGTGGTGGACCCGGACGCCGACGCCGACCTGCTGCACGGCTGGTTCACGCAGCCGCGGGCCGCGTTCTGGGGCCTGGGGGACCGCACGCGCGACGAGGTGCGCGACCTGTACGCCTACGTCGACTCGCTGCCCGCCCACCACGCCTACCTCGTGCGGTGGGACGGCGAGCCGGTCGCGCTCGTGCAGGCCTACCTCCCGGAGCACGACCCGGTCGCCGCGGCCTACGACGTCGCCCCCGGCGACCTCGGCATGCACTTCTTCCTGGGCTCGAAGGGGCCGGCTGCCGCCCGGGACCCGTGGCCCGTGCTCGGCCCGGCGCTGCGCGACCTCCTGTTCGCCGGGCGCGCGACGACCCGGCTGGTGGCCGAGCCGGACGCGCGCAACGAGCGGGCCGTGCGCCGCCTGCAGGCCCTGGGCTTCACGGCGGCGGAGGAGGTGTCGTTCGAGTCGGCGCAGGGCCCGAAGGTGGCCCGGATGGCGTACCTGACGCGTGCGGCGGCGTACGGCACGGTGTGACGCACGCCACGCTCCGCTAGGTGCTTACCGAAACTAAAGACTTGCGGGCGGCGGGATAATGGGTGTGATGCCTCCCACAGACGAACGCTCGAATCGATCCGAACCTTCCTCTGCATCCCTCTCCACCGTCGCGTCGATCCGCAGGCTGCACCCGTACGTCCGCACCGCGCTCCCGCGGCTGGCGGGCGGCCTGCTCGCATCCCTGGGCGCCGGCCTCATGGCGCTCGCCATCCCGCGCGTGCTGCAGTGGGTCACCGACGGCCCCCTGACCGCCGGCGCGCGCGAGCACGACTGGTCCGGCCTGGCCTGGTCCGTCGTCCTCGTCGCCGTGCTCGGCGTGGGGGAGGCGGGCCTGATCCTGCTGCGCCGCACGCTCGTCATGTTCCCCGGCACGCGCGTCGAGGCCGCGATGCGCATGGCCCTGTTCCGCCACCTGCAGGACCTGCCGGTCGCCTTCCACGACCGCTGGCCCGGCGGGCAGCTCCTGTCGCGCATCATGGGCGACCTCGGCCTGCTGCGCCGCTGGCTCGTCTTCGGCATCCTGCAGCTCGTCGTCAGCCTCGTGACCATCGTGGTCGGCGTCGGGCTGCTCGTGGCCACCGGCGGCTGGCTCGGGATCATCTTCCTGTGCGGGGCGATCCCCGTCACCGTGCTCGCCTTCCGGTTCTCGCGGAAGTACCGCACGATCTCCCGCCTGTCGCAGGACCAGTCGGGCGACCTGGCCACCACGGTCGAGGAGTCCGTGCACGGCATCCGCGTGCTCAAGGCCTTCGGCCGCGGCCCGGACGCGCTCGACCAGTTCACCGAGCAGGCCGCCGAGCTGCGCGAGACCGAGATCCGCAAGGCCACCACCGACGCCGGCCTGACCACCGCGCTGCGGGTCATCCCCGAGGTCACGCAGGCGGTCGCGCTCGTGGTCGGTGCCGTGCTCGTGGCGCGGGGCGAGATGACGCTCGGTGCGCTGGTCGCGTTCTTCGCGACCACGGCCGTCATCAACGGGCCCGTCGTCGACCTCGGCATGACCCTGTCGATGACGCTCAACGCGCGCACCGCCGTCGACCGGTTCTTCGAGGTCATGGAGACCGTCAACCCGCTCACCGACCCCGACCGCCCCGCCGACCTCGCTCCCGTCACCCCGGGCCGGGTCAGCGACACCGCCGGGCACGTCGCCTTCCGCGACGTCACCTTCCGGTACGACGACGCCGACCGCCCCGTCCTCGACCACGTCGACCTCGAGCTGCCGCCGGGCACCACCACGGCGCTCGTCGGCCTGACCGGCTCCGGCAAGTCGACCCTCGCGATGCTCCCGCCGCGGCTGTTCGACGTCACGGCGGGCCGGGTCGAGGTCGACGGGGTCGACGTGCGCGCCATGACCCGGGCCCAGGTGCGCGAGCGGGTCGCGGTCGCGTTCGAGGACCCGACCCTGTTCTCCGCCTCGGTGCGGGACAACGTGCTGCTCGGCGTCTCCGACGAGCTGCCCGACGCCGAGCGCGAGGCCCTCCTGGCCGAGTCGCTCGACGTCGCCCAGGCACACTTCGTCGCCGACCTGCCCGACGGCGCCGACACCCGGATCGGTGAGGAGGGCATGTCGCTGTCCGGCGGCCAGCGCCAGCGCCTCGCGCTGGCCCGCGCCATCGCGGCCCGCCCCCGCGTGCTCGTGCTCGACGACCCGCTGTCCGCGCTCGACGTCGCCACCGAGGAGGCGGTCACCGCCCGGCTGCGGGACGTGCTGTCCTCCACGACGACGCTCGTCATCGCGCACCGGCCCTCGACGGTCGCGCTCGCCGACCGGGTGGCCGTGCTGCAGGACGGGCGGGTCACCGCCGTCGGCACCCACCAGGAGCTGCTGGCGAGCGACCCGCACTACCGGTACATCATCTCGAGCCTCGAGGAGGACTACGCGGCGCACGCGGACCCCGGCCCGAGCACCGACACAGCCACCGACCCGGCCACCGACACAGCCCCGGAGGACCGGGCCACCCAGGAGGCGCTCTCATGACCCAGCCGACCGCCACCCCCGAGGCCCGGCGCCGCCCCACCGACGCCGCCGCCGACGACGTCACCTCCCTGGGCAGGGCCGACTCGCGCGCCGTCCGGCGCCGGTCCCTGCGCCTGCTCGGCGACCTGCTGCGCCACCACAAGCCCGCCCTGGCCTGGGCGGCCCTGCTCGTCGTCGCGTCGACGCTCGGCCAGGTCGCCGGACCCTGGCTCGTCGCGGTCGCGATCGACCGGGCCGTGCCCGCGTTCGCGGACGGGTCGGTCACGCCCCTGGTCCTCACGGGCGCCGGGTACCTCGTGGCCGCCGTCCTGGGCGGCGTGGCCGCGGGCGCCTACGTGCGTGCCGCGGCACGGATCGCGCAGGCCGTGCTGCTCGACCTGCGCCGGCGGGTCTTCCGGCAGACGCAGCGGCTCTCCCTGGAGTTCCACGAGTCGTACACGTCGGGCCGGATCATCTCCCGCCAGACCTCCGACCTGGAGGCCCTGCGCGAGCTGCTCGACGGCGGCCTCACCGGCGTCGTCTCGTCGCTGCTGCTCATGGTGTTCACGTTCGTGAGCCTGGCGCTGCTGGACTGGCGCTCCGGCGTCGTGCTCGCCGTCGCGTTCGTCCCGGCGTGGCTGCTGACGCGCTGGTTCCAGCGGATGTCGCAGCGGTACTACCGCGAGCAGCGCACGGCGTCGGCCCGGCTCATCGTCAAGTTCGTCGAGACGATGACCGGCATGCGCGCCGTGCAGGCGTTCCGCCGCGAGCCCACCACCGAGGCCGAGTACCGCGCGCTCGGCGAGGACTACCGCGACGCCAACCTGCAGATCTTCGGCGTCAACGGTCGGTTCCAGCCGGGGCTGATCCTCATCGGCAACCTCACCGTCGTCGCGGCGCTCGGCGTCGGCGGCTGGCGGGTGCTCGAGGGGACGCTCGCCGTCGGCGTGCTCGCGGCCGTGCTGCTGTACTGCAAGCGGTTCTTCCAGCCCGTCCAGCAGCTCGGCATGTTCTACAACGCGTTCCAGTCGGCGACGGCGGCCCTGGAGAAGGTGTCCGGGCTGCTGGCCGAGGAGCCGACCGTCGTGGAGCCCACGAACCCGGTGCCGCTGCCGCAGGGCTCCGCACGCGGGGAGCTGCGGCTGGAGCACGTCGTGTTCCGGTACGGCGACGGCCCCGTGGTGCTGCCCGGCCTCGACCTGACCATCCCGGCGGGGCAGACGGTCGCCGTCGTCGGCACGACGGGCGCGGGCAAGTCGACGGTGGCCAAGCTGGTGACCCGGTTCTACGACGCCACCGAGGGCGCGGTGCGCCTGGACGGCATCGACGTGCGTGACCTGGCGTCCGCCGACCTGCGCCGCGCCGTCGTCATGGTGACCCAGGAGGCCTACCTGTTCAGCGGGTCGGTGCGCGAGAACATCGCGCTCGGCCGGCCGGGCGCGACGCAGGACGAGATCGAGGCCGCCGCGCGGGCCGTGGGCGCGCACGAGTTCGTCCTCGACATGCCCGACGGGTACGACACCGACGTGAACAAGCGCGGCGGGCGCGTCTCGGCGGGGCAGCGGCAGCTCCTGTCGTTCGCACGCGCCTTCCTCGCCGACCCTGCGGTGCTCGTGCTCGACGAGGCGACCTCCTCGCTCGACATGCCGGGGGAGCGGCTCGTGCAGCGCGGTCTGCAGACCCTGCTGGCGGACCGGACCGCGATCATCATCGCGCACCGGCTCTCCACCGTCGCGATCGCCGACCGGGTGCTCGTCATGGAGCACGGGCGCGTCGTCGAGGACGGTGCGCCCGCGGACCTGATCGCGGGCGACGGGCGGTACGCGCAGCTGCACGCGGCGTGGCAGGACTCGCTGGTCTGAGGCTGCGGTCCGGCGGTCAGTCGGCGGCGAGCGAGCGCGCGAGCACGTCCAGCGCGCGGTCGAGCTCGTCGTCGGTCACGCCGCCGAAGCCGACGACCAGTCCCGACAGGTCCGCGGTGCGGCAGTACTGCGCGAGCAGCGGCAGGTCGAACCCGGCCGCGCGGGCGGCGTCCCGCGCGGCCGTCGCCGCGTCCGCGCTGGTGAGCCACGTCGAGTACATCCCGGCCAGGGGACCGGCGAGCGTGGCGTGCGGCCCCAGCGCGGCCGCGACCCGGGGGGCGCGCTCGGCGTAGACCCGGCGGGCCGTCCGGACCACCTTGTCGACCCAGCCGTCGCGCAGCAGGGTCAGCAGCGCGCGCTGCGTCGCCCACGGCGGCGTGTCGTGCGTGGTCGTGCGCCGCCGCACCAGCAGCTCGTGCAGGTGCGGCGGCGCGACGAGCCAGCCCAGCCGCAGGCCGGGGCTCACCGACTTGGCCGCCGTGCCCAGGTACGCGACCCGCGACCGGTCGAGGGCGGCCAGGGCGGGCACGGGCGCGACGTCGTAGCGGAACTCCGAGTCGTAGTCGTCCTCCAGCACGACGGCGCCCGCCGATCGCGCGGCGCCCAGCAGCGCCAGCCGGTCCGCGGCGGGCATCACGCGGCCCAGCGGGTGCTGGTGGGCCGGCGTCACGTAGGCCGCGACGCACCCGTCCAGGCCCGTCACCGGCGCGGTCGCCGGGTGGTCGGCGACGCGGCGACCCGCCGCACGCACCGTCTCCACCGCCGCGCGGTAGCCCGGGTCCTCCACCAGCACGGGACCGGGGTCGAGCACGCCCAGCAGCTGGCGCAGCCCGTCGGTGGTGCCGCCGGTCACGAGGATCTCGTCCGGCGCGACCGTGAGGCCCCGCGTGCGCGCGAGCCGCTCGGCGAGCGCCTCCCGCAGCTCGGGGCCGCCACGTGGGTCCGGGTAGCCGCGTGGCGGGCGGGCCACCGAGACCTCGCGCCACGCGCGGCGCCACCCGGCCAGGTGGCGCGGGTCGATCCATGGCGTGCCCGCGTCGAGGCGGACGTACCGTGGGTCCCGCGACGCCGGACGGGGCGGCGCGGGCGCCACCGGCAGCGCCTCGCCGCTGGCCACGAACGTGCCGGACCCCCGCCGCGTCTCGACCCACGCCTCCGCCAGGAGCTGGTCGTACGCCTGCTCCACGACCGCCCGCGCCACCCCCAGGTCCGCCGCCAGCGCCCGGCTGGAGGGCAGGCGGTCGCCCGTGGTGAGGGTGCCGTCGGTGACCAGCGCGCGCACGGCCGCCGCGAGCTGCGCCGGCAGGGGTTCCGGGCGGCCGCGGTCGAGGTGGACGGGGAGCATCGGGCCTCTCGGTTCGCCGTCGGTGCGCGGTCGGGGGCCAGGTGGCCTGTTCAGATCGCGCAGAAATGGCCCGTGTCGGTGGGCCACTCGGGGGACAGGCTACTGCCATGACGACGCCCGCAGACCTCGCCCCGACCTCCTCCTCGCTGTCCCCGCTCTCGCCGACGCCCCGGACCACGCCGACGCGCGGCCGCAAACGGCAGGTCGACGACCGCGCCCGGCTCATGGCCCTGCTCGCCGACGCCCTCGTCGCCCACCTCGGCGTGCACACCGGCCGGCACCCGGTCGTGCTGCCGACGGCGTTCGGCGTCGACCCGGCCGGCCCCGACGACGGCGGGACCCTCTACCTGCACGGCTCCGTCGCCGCCGGCTGGCTCGGCCCGGCCCTGGAGCAGGACGTGTGCGTCACCGTCACCGAGCTCGACGGCCTCGTGCTGGCCCGCACCGGCTTCCACCACTCCATGAACTACCGCTCCGCAGTGATCATCGGCCGACCCCGCCAGGTCACCGACCCCGAGGAACGGCGCCGCGCCCTGGACCTCGTCGTCGACCACATGGTGCCCGGCCGCTCCGCCACCCTGCGCCCCGCCACCCGCAAGGAGATCGCCGCAACGGCCGTCGTCGCCGTGCCGCTGGCCGAGGCGTCGATGAAGCAGCGCGCCGGCGGAGCGACCCTCGAGCCCGGCGACCTCGAGCTCACCGGCTGGGCGGGGCAGGTGCCGCTGCGGCGCGTCGCGTCGGAGCCCGTCACCGAGGACTACGTGACCGAGCCCCTGCCGGACGTGGTTGTCCGGCGTGCGGAGGAGCTGGGGTGGGACGCGGAGCGGTGACGGGGCCTGGCTGTCCTCAGAAGGGCGGTTCCGTGAGGTCCTGCGGTCGGCCCGGCCGGTCGTCGCGGGTGCTGCGGCTCGTGGCGCCACGGGCCTCGCCGGGGCCTCCGGCGCCACCGGGTCGCGGGCCGGAGCGGGTCCGCCGTGTCCTTCCCCGGCGGCGACGCACGTCCTCCGCCAGGCTCGTGACGTCGTGGGCGACGTGCTTGGCGCGGTCGCCGGAGCACGGGTCGCCGAACCCGGGCGCTGCCGGGGGACGGGCGTACGTGTGCCCCGTCGGTGCGGTCCACGTCGTCACGCCGGTGCCGGGGTCCCGGCGCACGGTCCAGCCGAGGTGGGTCTTGGCGAGATGGTGCGTCCGGCAGAGCGCGTGCAGGTTGTCGGCCCTGGTCTGACCTGCCTCGCGCTGGCGGTCGTGGTCGAACGGTTCGATGTGGTCGAGGTCGGCCCAGCGGGCCGGGCGGTCGCACTGCGGGAAGGTGCAGGTCTCGTCGCGGGCGACCACGGCGCGCCGCAGCACGATGCCGGGCCGGTAGGTCCGCGTCGAGCAGTCCGTCAGGACGCCCGTCACCGGGTCGGTGACGAGTCGCTGCCACGTGGCGTCGCCGGCCAGGCGAGCCGCCGTGTCGGCGGGGATCGGGCCGTAGCCGTCGAGCTGGGCGGGTGTGTCGTCCAGGCCGAGGAGCGCGGTGGCCGGCACGGTGACCCGTACCTGGGGGCGCACCGGGATCACGCGCACGGCGGCGCCGCCGCACGTGCAGCCGCCACAGGTGCACCCGGTGGCGGGCACCGTGGTGCGGGTGATGGTCGGTGTGATGGCCGGCCCGGCGGCCGGTGCGCCGCCGCCGCCCTCCGCGCACGGCGGACGAGGCGGCACCACGAGGCGGCCCGTGGCGATCGCGACGAGGGCGTCCGCGCGGGCCTGGCCGAGCGTCCGTTGCGAGCCGGGCGCCCGCTGCAGAGCGTGCGCCGCCTGGTCCACGGCGTCCCAGACGGCCGCGGCGTCGGTCGCGGGCAGGTGGGCGCTGATCCAGCCCATGTGGTTGGCTGCCGGGTCGAGGTAGACCGCGCGCCGGCTCCGGGCGTGCTCGACCACGGGGCTCGTGCCGTTGACGCGGGTGGCCCACGCGTTCATGCGGTCACGGAGCCAGCGCCGGGTCCGGTCGGGAGCCTCGGGCAGGTAGCGGGTGATCGCCTCGGCACGTTGCTCGTGGGTCAGGGGGTTGCCGCTGTGCAGCAGGATGTCGGCCTTGGCGGTGTCGATCGCGCCGCGGTGCAGGGCGTCCATGACCTGCGGGTGGTCGGACAGCGCGATGCCACGCGCCAGGAGCTTGCTCGCGTCGGTCTGCGGGACCCGCAGCCGCGCGCTGACCTCCGCGGCGGCCGCGTCGTGCTCGGCCGTCCAGGACCGCCGGCGCGCGATCTCGGCCGCCGCGCGGGACTGCAGGGCGGTCGCCCACGAGAGGACGTCCTGCCAGCGGGCCGTGACGTCGAGGAGAGTGGCGTCGTCGAGGTCGGCGACCTCGGCCTGCTCCAGCGCGGTGACGAGCGCGCCGCTCGTGGGCAGGATGCCGAGGCCGGACACGTCGGCGGGTGCGGGCACGGGTACGCCCGGGCGGGCGTGCCCGGTCCAGGTGACCGAGACCGGCGTCGCGGCGCCCGGGCGCTCGGCGGACGCGACCCACGTCAGGGCGACGGGTCCTGCGGGAGCGCCGGTCGTCCACGCCGAGCCGGGTGCGGGCGAGCGATCACCCCCTGTCTCGGGTGCAGCGCCACGGGCGATCCGCTCGAGTGCCCGCTCCACCGACACGACACCGTCCGAGCACGTCACGGCACCTCCCCCTCAGGCCATCATCCACCATCGACACATCGAATATACGTTCGATCAGATGCGTCTGCATCCCGGACGACGAATCTGTGGGCAAGCCTGCTAGCATCCCCGCCGTGAGCCCGAACCGTTCCGTCCTCCCGCCCCCGGTCGCCTGACCGGAGCGGCACCACGACCGGCCCGTGCGGGCCGGCGTCCAGGCGTGCTCCGTGACGCCCGTCCCGGGCCTCCGGGAGACTTTCGGAACCACGCCGGGCACGCCCCGGCCGGGAGCACACACATGTCATCGACTCGTTCCGGGCTGCTCTTCGTCAGCCTCGCCGGCGTCCTCTGGGGCACCGGCGGCCTCGCCCTCGAGATCCTGCGCGACCACGCGCCGCTGTCGGTCCTCACCGTCAGCGCCTACCGCATGCTCGTCGCCGCCGTCGCGCTGGTGGCGGCGTCGCTCGTCCTCCGTCGCGGCCCGCAGCTCGTGGCGCTCGTGCGGCTCCACCCGGTCCGCGCGGTCGCCGTGGGGCTGGGTACCGGTGCCTACCAGGCCCTCTACTTCGGCTCGGTCGCGACGGCGGGGGTCACCGTCGCGACCGTCGTGAGCCTGGGGCTCGCGCCGGTCCTGCTCACGGTGGCCGACCTGGTCCGGTCGCGCACGGCCCGCCGTGGCCAGGCCGGACCCCGGACCCCGCACGCCCGCCTCCGGCCGATCCCGGCCGGGGGCCTCGCACGCACCCTCCGCCTCCCGCTCGTCCTCGCCGCGGCGCTCTGCGGGCTCGTCCTCGTGAGCGTCGCGTCGGGGTCGGGCGCGGTCGGCAGCCGCCCGGTGGTCGGCCTGCTGCTCGCCGTCGCCTCCGGTGCGGTGTACGCGGCGACGACGGCGCTCGGCAGCACAGTGCTCGCGTCGGACGGCGTCGAGCCGCTGGCCCTCACCACGGTCGCGACGACGGCGGGGGCCGCGGGGCTGCTGCCGGTCGCGCTCGCCGGCGGCGGGCCGTACCTCACCGCCGACCCGGTGGCGCTCGGCACGCTCGCCTACCTCGGCCTGCTCACGATGGCGGTGGCGTACGGGCTGTTCTACGCGGGACTGCGGACGACACGCAGCGGCGCGGCCGTCATCGCGACGCTCCTGGAGCCGGTGACGGCCGCCGTCGCCGCGGCCGTCGTGCTGGGGGAGCGGCTGGGGGCGGCCGGGGTCGTGGGCGCGGTGCTGATCCTGGCCGCGGTCGCGGGCCTCGACGAGCGCAGGGCCTAGCCGGGTCCCGCGGGGCTCACGCGAACGACCAGCGCCCGCCCTGGTACGGCTGCTGCGGCAGCGGGGCGGGCGCGTGGTCGACGGCGGCGACCTGGCCGGTGTTGTACTGGTCGGCGATGTACTGGCTGAACTGGCCGGTGTCGGCGGTGTGCGACCGGTCGAACCCGTCCGGGCCGCCGGGCGCCGCGCCGCCCCCGCCGGAGGCGTCCCCGCCGTACGCCCCGGCGGCACCGGTGCCGTAGGCGTAGGCCGCGCCGTCGTACCCCGCGGGCGTCCGGTACCCGTGCTGCGCCGCCGGGGCGTACGCCTGCTGCGCCGCGGGCGCGTACACGGGGTAGGACCCGGTGGCCACGTGCTGCGCGGCCGGCGCCCACCGGTCGGACGCCGGGTTGGGTGCGTCGAACGACGCCGGGGCGGGCTGCGCGGCGGCGCTCTGCGCGGCGAACAGCGCCGAGGCCCCCGCGTCCGGCTGGACGCCGTTGAGCTCGCCGTGGATACGGCCCGCGAGGTTGGCGGCGATGGCGAACCGCAGCGGGGCCAGCGAGTCCACGGACATCGAGCCGGTCACGGCGGGCGGGGGCAGGAAGGCGAAGACCTCGTCCTCGGCGAGGCGCAGGCCCTGGGCGAGGGCGGCGTTGAGGGTCTCCTCGAGCAGGTACTCCGCGCGGCCGTCGGGCTCCTCGAGCTCCGCGAACATGGAGTCGAGGGTGTTCCAGCGCCGCTCGAGCGTGCCCTCGACGGTGTCGAGGAACCACCAGCCGTCGATCGACTCGAGGAACATGTCCCCGAAGCACGACGCGAAGCGGGGCACCTTGTCACCGATCCCTCTCCACGCCCAGGACGACAGCGCGAACTCGTAGGCGTCGGGCGCGAACTCTCGGATCAGGTGCACCCCCCGCATGTTGCCATGGTCACACTCGGAGCAAAAGAGGCGTTCCGGACGCGTAACGATTCGGTGGGGGGTGAAACGGAAAGGTTTTCCTCCTCGTAACACGCAGGGGGCGTGCCGCACCTGGACGCAGGGGAGTGCACCGGTCTCGGGTACGGTCACCCCGTGACCGCCACCGCCAGCAGCATCACCCGTGCCGAACCGCCGCTCGCCGCCGACGAGGTGACGACCCTGCGCTCGTTCGTCGACTTCTACCGCGCGACGATCCTGCGCCAGTGCGAGGGCCTGACGGCCGAGCAGCTGCGCACGCCCCTGCCGCCGTCGACCATGACGCTCGCGGGGCTGCTCAAGCACCTGGCCTACGTCGAGGACGTCTGGCTGTCGGTGCGGCTCCTGGGCAACGAGCCCGCTCCGCCGTGGGACACGGTGGACTGGGCGGCCGACGGCGACTGGGACTGGCACAGCGCGCTCACCGAGTCGCCGCAGGAGCTGACGGCGCGGTTCGTCGACGCCGTCGCGGCGTCCGACCGGATCCTCGACGAGGTGCTGCGTGAGGCGGCCGAGCGCGGGGAACCCGCCCTGGACCGCCTCACCGCCCGGCCGGGCCACCACGGGCCGACCTCGCTGCGCTGGATCCTCGTGCACCTCGTCGAGGAGTACTCCCGGCACGCCGGGCACGCCGACCTCCTGCGCGAGGCGCTGGACGGCGCGACGGACCTCTGAGCCGGGCCCCGGGAGCGCCGACCTCAGAGCAGGAACCACGCGTACTGTGCCGCCTCGAGCAGCAGCCAGAACCGCGCGAACCGGCCGGCGAGGCCGGTCGCGACGAACAGCCACACCCGCACGCGCAGCACGCCCGCGACCACGGACATCACCATGAACGGCGGCAGCCCCGCGAACGCGCTGGCCAGCAGCACGAGCGCGAGGTAGACGGGACGCCCGTCGGCACGGTCGCGCCAGCGGGCCAGGGCGGCGGCCACCCGGGGGGACTCGAGCCTGCGCCGTAGCCAGGGCAAGCGGGTGGTGCCTGCTCCCGCCCAGTACCAGAGCAGCTTGCCGAGCACCTGGCCGGCGGCGGCCACGCCCGCGAGGAGCGCCGCGGGGTAGGTGCCGTCGGTGGCGGCGACCGCGAGGTAGCCCTCCAGGGCGAGGAACGCCGCGACGGCGGCGGCCGCGGAGTAGAGGAACGTGGCGACGAGCAGCATCGGACCGGTGGCCGGGCGGGAGGTCAGGCGGTGACGGCCGCGCCCGCCGCCACGAGCTGCCGGATCAGGGCCTCGGCGGGCGGGGCGGGCGGTCCGACGGTGAGGGCCATGACGCGGCGGAGGGCGCCGGGCAGCGGCGCCGTCGCGATGCCGGGGTGGCGGTGCGCGCGCAGGGTCAGGCCGGGCAGCAGGCTCACGCCCGCACGGGCGGCGACGAGGGCCTGGACGGCGACGTAGTCGTCGGTCTCGAACGCGATGCGGGGTGCGAAGCCGACGGCGGCGCACCGGGCGACGAGGTCGGCGCGGCAGCGCTCGCAGCCGGCGATCCACTCGTCGTCGCCGAACGTGCGCAGGTCCGGCGGCGTGCCGGGGCCGGGCGCGGCGTCCAGGTCGGCCGCGGTGACGAGGTTGACGGGGTCGTCCATGATCGTCGTCGACTCGAAGCGGGACAGGTCGTCCATGGTGCGCGCGTGGCGGACGTCGACGTGCTCGAACACGAGCGCCACGTCGACGGCGCCGGACTGCAGCGCGGCGACGGCGTCCGGCGGCTCGTGCTCGACGAGCCCGACCGACAGCCCGGGGTGCTCCTGGACGAGCCGCGCGACGGCGTCGGGCACGAGGGTGGCCAGCGCGGACGGGAAGGCGGCCAGCCGCGCCCGCCCGGCGCGCAGGCCGGCCAGGGCGTCGAGCTCGCGGCGTGCGCCCTCGACGCGGCCGAGGATCTCCTCGGCGCGGCTGGCGAGCAGCCGCCCGGCCTCGGTGAGGCGGACGCCGCGGCCGTGGCGCTGCAGCAGCGGGATCCCCGCGTCGGCCTCGAGGCGGGACAGGTGGTGGCTCACCGAGGGCTGGGCGTAGTGCAGCTCCTTCGCCGCCGCGGTGACGGAGCCGGTGCGGGCGACCGCCGCCAGGACGCGCAGCCGGGTGAGGTCGAGCTCTGCGGTCATGCCCCCAGGCTAGCCCAGAAACATAGGCCGCATCGATGGAAAAAGTTCGTCACTGGCATTGGACCTATGGGTCATGGAAGGGTCACGCTGGACCCATGACGGAGATGCTGACCCGGATCGACCGGACCGCCCCCGTGCCCGACCTCCCCACCATCACCGACGTCCTCGCGGCCCAGGCCCGCCTGGACGGCACCGTCGTGCGCACGCCCGTCGGCCAGTACGCGGACGTCGACCGCGCCGCCGGCACCACCGTCGTCGTCAAGCACGAGAACCAGCAGCGCACCGGCGCGTTCAAGGCCCGGGGCGCGACCAACCTCCTGCTGTCCATGACGCCGGCCGAGCGCGCCACCGGCGTCGTCGCCTACTCGACCGGCAACCACGCCCAGGGCGTCGCCTACGCGGCCCGGCTGACCGGCACCGCGTGCACCGTCGTCATGCCCGACCACCCCAACCCCCTCAAGCTCCGTGCCGTGCTCGACCTCGGCGCCGACGTCCTCCTGCACGGCGCGGGCTTCGACGAGGCGCGCGAGCGCGCCACCGCGCTGGCCCGCGAGTCCGGGGCGCGCCTGGTCGGCGCCGCGAACGAGCCCGACATCATCGCGGGCGTCGGCACCCTCTACCTCGAGCTGTTCCAGCAGGAACCCGGCCTCGACGTGCTCGTCGTGCCCGTCGGCGGAGGGTCCGGCGCCGCCGCGGCGAGCCTCGTCGCCTCCGCCGTCGCACCCGGCACCGAGGTCGTCGCCGTCCAGTCCGCCGCCGCACCCGCCGCCCACGACTCCTGGCACGCCGGCCGGCTCCTCGAGCGCCCCAGCACCACGCGCGCGGAGGGCCTCGCCGTCGGCTGCGGCTTCGCCACCACGCAGGCGATCATGCGCGAGCACCTCGCCGACTTCGTCCTCGTCACCGACGAGCAGATCGCCGCGGCCCAGCAGCTCTACCTCACCGGCGCCCGCACCGTCGCCGAGGGCGCGGGCGCCGCGGCCCTCGCCGCCGTCCTCGCCGACCCCGACCGGTTCGCCGGACGCCGCGTCGGCGTCGTGTGCACCGGCGGCAACGCCGGTGCCGACGAGCTGCGGCACGCGCTCGCCGCCTGACGCCGGCGGACGTCCCACCAACCAGGGCGTCCGCCACCCACCGCCGCTAGGCTCGGCCGCATGGCCCGCTACTTCGACGTCCACCCCGTGGACCCCCAGCCGCGCACCGTCGGCCAGGTCGTCGCCATGCTGCGCGAGGACGCGCTGGTCGCCTACCCGACCGACTCCTCCTACGCCCTCGGCTGCCGCATGGAGTACCACGACGGCGCCGACCGCATCCGCCAGATCCGGCGTCTGGACGACAAGCACCACTTCACGCTCGTCTGCAGCGACTTCGCCCAGCTCGGCCAGCTCGTCAAGCTCGACAACTCCGCCTTCCGCGCCATCAAGGCCGCCACCCCGGGCCCCTACACCTTCATCCTGCCCGCCACCGCCGAGGTGCCCCGCCGGCTCGCCCACCCCAGGAAGAAGACCGTCGGCGTGCGCATCCCCGGCTCCGCCGTCGCCCAGGCCCTCCTGCGCGAGCTCGGCGAGCCCCTGCTGTCCTCCACCCTCATCCTCCCCGGCGAGACCGAGCCCATGACAGAGGGCTGGGCCATCAAGGAGGAGCTCGACCACGTCGTCGACGCCGTGATCGACGGCGGCGACGTCGGCACCGAACCCACCACCGTCGTCGACTGGTCCGACGGTTATCCCCAGGTGGTCCGCGTCGGCGCCGGCGACCCCGGCCGGTTCGCATAGCCTTCTGCCATGTCTTCAGCCACGACCGACCCCGCAGGGCTCGAGCAGGCCCGCACCAAGATGACCGAGGCGGGCGTCGCCCCCGCCGCCGTCGAGACGTTCGCGCGGTTCTACCACCTGCTCCAGGCGGGGGAGACCGGGCTGATCCGGGAGGACGACGTCGATCCCCTCGTCGACATCCCCCGCCACGCCGACCTCGACATCAGCGACGAGGACGCCGCGGCGGCCCTCGGCCGCACCGCCATGCTCAAGCTCAACGGCGGGCTCGGCACCTCCATGGGCATGGACAAGGCCAAGTCCCTGCTCCCCGTCCGCGAGACCGCCGACGGCGTGCTCACGTTCCTCGACGTCATCGTCGCCCAGGTACGCGCCGCCCGTCAGGCCACCGGAGCCCGCCTCCCGCTGCTGTTCATGAACTCCTTCCGCACCCGCGAGGACACCCTCGCCGCGCTCGAGCCCTACCCCGACATCGCCGTCGACGGGCTGCCCGTCGACTTCCTCCAGAACCGCGAGCCCAAGCTCCGCGCCGACGACCTCACCCCCGTCACCTGGGAGAAGGACCCCTCCCTCGAGTGGTGCCCGCCCGGCCACGGCGACCTGTACCCCGCGCTGCACGCCTCCGGCGTCGTCGTCGCCCTCCTCGAGGCCGGCTTCCGCCACCTCTGCGTCTCCAACTCCGACAACCTCGGCGCCACCCCCGACGCGACCATCGCCGGCTGGTTCGCCGCCTCCGGCGCCCCCTACGCCGCCGAGCTCTGCCGCAAGACGCCCGCCGACGTCAAGGGCGGCCAGCTCGTCGTCCGCAAGGCCGACGGCCGCATCGTCCAGCGCGAGACCGCCCAGACCCACCCTGACGACGTCGCCGCCTCCCTCGACGCCTCGCGCCACCCCTTCTTCCACACCAACAACCTCTGGTTCGACCTCGAGGCGCTCGCGGCCGAGCTCGAGCGCACCGGCGGCGTGCTCGAGCTGCCGCTCATCCGCAACGACAAGACCGTCGACCCCGCCGACCCCTCGTCGCCCGCCGTCATCCAGATCGAGTCCGCCATGGGCGCGGCCGTCGCCGTGTTCGAGGGCGCGACGGCGATCGAGGTCGAGCGCTCGCGGTTCCTGCCCGTCAAGACGACGAACGACCTGCTCGTGCTCCGGTCGGACGTCTACGACCTCACCCCGGAGAGCCGGCTCGAGGCCACCGCGGCCGCTCCGCTCGTCGACCTCGACAAGGACCACTTCAAGCTCATCGACGGCTTCACGCGCCGGTTCGCGGCCGGTGTGCCCTCGCTGCGCGAGGCGGAGTCGTTCACCGTGCGCGGCGACTGGACGTTCGGCGCCGACGTGCGTGCCCACGGCAAGGCCGTGCTGGAGGGCGAGGGCGGCACGGTGCCGGACGGCGCGGCGATCGGGCCGGACGGCTACTGAGAGCGCGTCCGGCCGCGCCACTCCTCCTCGAGGGCGACGACGCGCTCGCGCAGCGGGGCCGGGTCGGCGTCCGGCGGGACCGGGCCGCCGGCGGCCTGCTCGGCCAGCCAGTCGGCCCAGGCCTGCCAGCGCGGCAGGTAGAGGTCGGCCACGAGGCCGTGCCAGTGGCGCCCCGCGTAGTCGTGCAGGCCGTTGTGCTGGCCGCCCCACACGCTGACCAGGCTGCGCGCCTCCCGCTCGAGGGTGTCGCGCTCGGCGTCGGTGTCGCCCCAGGAGCGGGCGGCACCGACCCACGTGTCCAGGCGGGTCTCGGGCCGGCGGGCGGCCAGCCCGTCGAGCGTGAGCAGGTCGGCGCGCAGCCGGGCCATGTGCGCGCGGACGCCGTCGGGGTCGCCCGCGCGGGCAGCCGCGAGGATGCCCCGCACGCGCACCCGCGTGCCCTGGGCGAGCACGTGGCCGGTGAGCTCGGCGGCGTCGGCGTCGGCGGTGTCGGCGCCCTCGGCGAAGCCCTGGTGGGAGAGCTGGTCGCGCAGGGTCGCGAGGTCGCGGGCGGCCTCGGCGAGCCGGGGGAGGGCGGCGGCCACGGCGGGGTCGTTCTCGGCGTCGACGTTCGACGACGGCGTGGGCGGCGCCGGCTCCACGGCCTCGCCGGCGGTGCGCTGCGCGGGGAACGGCAGGCCGGCGCCCCACGGGCGCGCGATCACGGGCGTGGGGACGGAGCGGGTGTGCCCCGGACCGTACAGTGTTGTGGAAAGAGTGTGCCAAGCGCGCAGCGCCCCGTGTGCCGCCCGGGATCCCGCCTCGCCCGACAGCCCGTACCGGGTGAGCACGAAGCTCCGGAGCCAGGCGTCGAGGCCCGCGGGGGAGACGGGGGCGTCGTCCCAGGCGAGGTCGGTCGCGAGCTCGTAGAAGACCTCGTTGTTCTCGATCGCCTCGGGCGCCAGGCCGAGGCCCGTCAGGCGCCGCGCCCCGCGCAGGGCGTGCACGTCGCGCACCAGTCCGGCCAGGTCGCCGAAGAGCGCCGGGCGCCCGCCGAAGTTGTGCAGCGCGCACCACACCCAGGGGCGTCCGGCGAGCGGCCTGCCGTCGGCGAGGAGGTCGTCGTGCAGCGGCACGTGCTCGCCCCACAGGTCGAGCACGAGCGTGCGGTCGGCCGGCACGTCCCGCAGGTAGGCGGCCACCCGATCGGGCGTCCAGAACGCGGCCTTGTAGTGGAACGGCCAGCCCTGCAGCACCCACACCGGGTCGGGCTCCCCGGCCGCGCGGGCGGCGTCGGCGAGCGCGGCGTAGGTGTCCCGGCCCGCGGCGGCGAGGTACGCGACGTCGCCCGACGGCGGGACCGACTCGATGTACGGGTCCACGGCGCACCAGCCGGTGCCCGGCCCGAGGAGCTCGCGCTGCACCGCGCCGAAGCGGGCCTGCAGCTCCCGCGCCCGTGCCGAGCCGGGGCGCAGCAGGGGGATGCGCCAGCCCTGCCACTCGATCTCGTCCATCCGCCCGGGCCCGGCCAGCGCGGGCGGCACGTGCCCGCCGAAGCCGGGCAGCACGGGCGTCATGCCGAGCTCGCGCATCCGGGCCAGCACGCGGCGCGCGAGGTCGACGCGGCGCTGCTCCCAGCGCGCGGGCAGCGGGCCGCCGAACGAGTGCATGCCGCCCATGAAGGTCCACGGGAAGTGCGCGGCCCCGCCGATCCACCGTGCCGTCTCGTCGGACGGCAGGCCCGCGCGACGGAACGTCTCGGCGAGCACGGCCTCGTGGCCCAGCAGCATGAGCGGGTGCGTGACGCCGTGCAGCGCCATCCAGTCGATCTCACGCTCCCAGCGGTCCCAGCCCCAGAACGCCGTCGAGTAGCCGAACGTCACCACGTTGAGGTAGGTGCGCACGGCGTGCGGGCTCCCCACGGTGGTGCGGGGGGCGTCGGTGAGGGCGGGTGCCGCGACACGCGGGCGCTGCCACGTCAGGCGCGTGCCGAGGTGCGTGCGCGCGTACCGGCCCAGGGCGACCGTCGCCGCCACCGGGTCGGTCGCGCGGAGCGTGAGGCGGCCGTCGGCGGCGTGGTGCTCCGCGGTGCCACCGGGGTTCGCCGGGGTGTCGACGAGCGGTTCGACCGCGATCCGGGAGGGGTCGAGGCCGGCGCGCGCCGCCACCCCGCGCACGGCGTCGGCCCAGGGGGCCTGCTCGGTCATGCGGCACCCGCCCCGCGCGCCCACGCCGCGAAGTCCACCACGCGTCCGCCGTCCCGCGACTCCTCGGCCGCGAACGCCATGAGGTGGCTGTCGAGCGCCGTCGCGAACGACAGCTCGCCCGACCCCACCGTCCCGTCGGCGACGGCGCGGCAGAACGCGTCCATGAGGCCGTCGTCCCCGCCGCCGTGGCCGCGGTGGTCCGCGGCGACCGTCTCGGCGCGGGCCGCGAGCGTGAACGTCGGGTGCCGCAGGGGGCCGTCGGCGCCGGCGTCGACGAGCTCGACCGGCAGGCTCGCAGGCAGCTCGAGGCACGCGCCGGGCGTGTACAGGTCGATGCGCAGCTCGCCGGAGTCCATGTGCCCGTGCAGCTGCCCGCGGGTGCCGGTGATCGCGAGGTGCCGCGTGTTCTCGCCCGTGAAGGCGCTGGCGGTGAGCGTCGCCGTGAGACCGGACCCGAACGTGAGCAGGGTCTGCTGGTGGTCGGCCACGTCGTTGTCGCACCGGTACACGCAGCGGCCGTACGGGCCCCGGCGCAGGGCGGCGAGGCGGCCCGAGGGGGAGAGGTCGTCGCCGAGCACCGACACCGGGTGCCCCGTGACGTCGCGCAGGGCGTCGACGTAGTACCGCGGGGCGTGGAACGGGCAGTCCTGGGCGGCCGGGCAGCCGTCGGTGCACCGGGCGGGCGCGCCCTCGGGCGCGTTCTCGGCGCGGAAGTGCAGCAGCGAGCCCTGGCTGGTGACCGTCCGGGGCGCCTCGCCCGCGAGCCAGCGGATCAGGTCGAGGTCGTGGCACGTCTTGGCGAGCACCATGGGGCTCGAGGTGGCGGCGCTGCGCCAGGCGCCCCGCACGTAGGAGTGGGCGAAGTGCCAGAACCCGATGTTCTCCCGTACCTCGAGCGTCGCCAGGTCGCCCAGGGCGCCCGAGGCGACGACGGCCCGCACGGCCCGCCAGAACGGGGCGAACCGCAGCACGTGCCCGACGGCGACGCGGGCGCCCGTGCGCAGCACCACGTCGGCCAGGTCCGTCAGGCCCCGCAGCGTCGGGGCGGCGGGCTTCTCGAGCAGCATCGGCAGGCCGGCCTCGGCCACGGCGGTCGCGGCGGCCACGTGCAGCGCGTCCGGCAGAGCGACCACCACGGCGTCGGGCCGCAGGCGCGAGGTGTCGGCGAGCACGTCCGCCACGAGGTCGCGCCAGTCGGCGTACCGCGCCGCCGTCGTGCCCGCCAGGGCGTCGAGACGCGCGGGCACGGCGTCGGCCACGGCGACCACGCGAGCCCGGTCGGGGTGCGCCCGGACCCAGCGGCCGTAGGCGTCGGCGCCGCGCCCGCCCGCGCCGAGGACGGCGAGCCGCAGCGGCGCCCTCATCGCTCCGCCCCCTGCACGAGGCCGGAGACGATGTACCGCTGGGCGAGGAAGAAGATGACGACGACGGGCACCGTCACGGCGATCGACCCGGCGAGCAGCACCGTGACGGGTACCTGGAAGTCGCCGAGCTGCGCGATGCCGAGCGGCGCCGTCCACAGCTCGCGGCGCTGGACGAGGAACAGCAGCGCGTAGAAGTACTCGTTCCAGGCGATCATGAACACGTAGATCGCCGTGGCGACGACGCCGGGCACGGCGATCGGCAGCACGACACGCACCAGGAGCTGGCCGAGCGTGCAGCCGTCCATGATCGCCGCCTCCTCGACGCTCGCGGGCAGCGCGAGGAAGAAGTTGCGCATCATGTACAGCGCGACGGGCACGGTCGCGGCGACGTAGACGACGAGCAGGCCCGCCAGCGAGCTCGTCAGGCCCAGGCGGGCCAGGACGACGAACTTCGGCACCGCGAGCACGATGCCGGGGAACAGGTAGACCGCGAGGATGATCCCGTTGGTCACCGCACGCCCCCGGTAGCGCAGGCGCGCGGCGGCGTACGCCCCGAGCACGCAGACGGCGATGCTCAGCAGCACCGTGCCCAGCGCGACCCCCAGCGAGTTGAGCACGAACCGGCCGAGGCCGAACCCGCCGTCGGCCTCGTCGCGCAGGGCCGTGGCGAACGCCGAGAGGTCGAGGGTGGTGGGCAGGCCGAGCGGGTCGCGCGTGACCTCGCCGTAGGGCCGCACGGCGAGCACGACGCCGTACGCGACCGGGCCGAGCGACCACAGCAGCGCGAGCGCGACGACGACGGCGCGTCCGGCGCGCGCGGCACGGGTGGGGCGGACGCCGCTCACGGGCCCTCACCCGCCCTCCGGGACAGCACCACGTACCCCGCGAGCAGCACGACGAGCACCAGGCTCATGAGCAGGCCGAACGCGGCGGCGCTGCCGATGTCGGCCCGGGTGACGAGCTCGGTGTAGACCTGGATGGCCATGACCTGCGTGCTGCCGGCGCCCTCGGTGAGCAGGTAGACGTCGTCGAACGTCTGGAACGACCAGATGAACCGCAGCAGCAGGAGCAGCAGCGCCACCGCGCGGAGCTGGGGGAGCAGGATGAACCGCAGGGTCTGCCGCCGGTTCGCGCCGTCCAGCGCCGCCGCCTCCTCGATCTCGCCGGGCACCGACTGGAGGCGTGCGGTGAGGAACAGGAACGCGAGCGGAGCGGACTTCCACACGTCGAACAGCACGACGACGAGCAGCGCCACCGGCACGGGCACGCCCCCGACGTCGGCCGAGGTGGTGCTGAGGAAGCCGACGGGTGCGTCCCACCCGAGATACGCCCGCCCGAAGGCGTTGACCAGGCCGTACTGCGGGTTCAGTAGCGTCTTCCAGATGGTCGCCGCCGCCACGACGGGCAGCACGTACGGCACGAGCAGCAGCGCGCGCACCAGCCCTCGCCCGCGGAACGGGCGGCGCAGCGCCAGCGCGAGCACGAGCCCCACGGCCAGCGAGCCGACGGCGGTGAGGCCCGCGTACAGCACCGTGGTCCACAGCGCGCCCCAGAAAGCCTGCGACGCCGCGGCACGGCGGAAGTTGTCGAGCGACCACGTGACCGGCTCGGTGCCGAGGTACGGGATGTCGACCAGCCGCACCTCGGAGAAGCCGAACACCACGACCAGGGCGAACGGGACCAGGACGACGAGGGCGACGACCATCAGCGACGGCGAGACGAGCAGCCACCCCGTGCGGTTCTCGCGAGCACGCGTGGTGGTCGGTCGTGCGGCGGTCACTGGTCCTGCTGGAGCGCCGTCACCTCGGCCGCCATGCGCCGGGTCACCTCGGCCGGGTCGGTGCCGCGGTACAGGGGCTCGAGCTGCTGCGCGAGCGTGCCCTGCGTCGCCACGAGGCCGGCGAGCGTCGCGTCGGGCGTGCCCTGGCCCCAGCGGTCGACGGCGGCCATGCCCTCGCCCATCGCGGTCACCAGCTCGGGGCCGTACACCTCGGCGACCGACGACTCGACCTTCGGCCCGAACCCGAGGTCGCCCCACGCGTCGAGGAACTCGGTCGGGTTCTCCGGCGTGCCGGTGCGCAGCGGCAGGCGGCCCTCCGTCGCGACGGCGAGCGTGTCGGCGTACCCCTCGCCGAGCACGTACTCGATGTAGCGCCGCGCCTCGGTGGCGTGGGCGCGCGCCGGGACGGCGTACGCGAGCGTGGCGCCGAACTGCGCGGGCTCGCCCGACGGCGGGTCGAGCACCGTGACGAAGCCGGAGTGCTCGGCCAGGAACTCCGGGTCGTCGGAGCACTCCGGGCACGTGGGCGGCACGGCCTCGTCGAGGTTCGCGAGCTCGTCGAGGATGTGGGTCGAGAACAGCAGCATGGCGGCGTCGCCCGCGAGGTAGGCGGCGCGCGCGGACTCGACGTCGTGGTCGCCCGCCACGGACGAGTCGCGCATCGTCGCGAAGTGCTCGGCGGCCTCGGCGCACTCGGGGGAGTCGAGCGTGACCTCGCCGTCGGTCACGAGCGAGCAGCCCGCGGACTGGAAGACCGACTCGACGCCCTCGGTCCCGGACGCGGTCCCGGCCTGCGTCCCCAGGGCGATGCCGGTGATGCCGAGCTCGTCCTTGACGGTCGTGGCGGCCTCGGCGAGCTCCGCGACCGTGGTGGGCACCTCGACGCCCGCCTCCTCGAGCAGGTCGGTGCGGTACGCGACGAGGTGCACCCAGCCGTCGCTCGGCACGGCCGCGAGGGTGCTCTCGCCGGTGTCCGCGTCCTGGACCGTCACGGCGCCGAGCGCGTTCTCGCTGAACGTGGCCGGGTCGAGCGCGTCGACGGTGGCCTGCGCCGTGTCGGTGTCGAGCAGGCCCTGCGCCTGCCACGCTGTGACCTGGGAGGCGCCCGCGAGGATCACGTCGGGCACCTCGCCGGACGCGGCGCCCGTGACGAGCGCCTGGTCCTGGTCGGCCGCCGCCAGCGGCACCACCTCGACGTCGATGCCGGTCTCCTGCGTGAACTTCTCCGCGACCGCCTCCTGGGCGGCGACGCGCTCCGGCGTGGTCTGCGGGGTCCAGAGGGTGATGCTGTCGGCGGGTTCGTCGGAGGCGGGCGCGCCGCACGCGGCGAGGGCCGCAGCGGCGGCGACGCCGAGCGCGACGGCGGCGGACGAGCGGGCACTGGGCCGGGTGCGACGCTGCATGGGGCTCCTCGGTGGCTCGGGGTGCCCCCGAGAATTCACCCCGCCGGTGGCGCAGTCAAGGACGACGCGCGGGCACGTCGACCACGCGGGGGTCGCCGACGGTGGGGGAGAGGGCTCCGGCGGAGGCGGCGGCGACGTCGGCGGCGAGGGTGTCGAGCGCGTCGGCGGGCACGAGCAGCCGCAGGTGCGCGACGGCGTCGTACCGGGGCGGCTCGGTGACGGCGCCGTGGCTCGCCGCCCAGTCGCGCAGCACGTTGTCGAGCCGGCCGGCGTCGGCGTGCGGCACGTCGACCGTCACCTCGTGCAGCAGCACCCGGCGCAGCACCGCACCCTCCGCGGCCGCGGCGTCGAGGGCCGTGGACACGGCGCCCGAGTAAGCGCGCACGAGGCCGCCGGCGCCGAGCTTCACGCCACCGAAGTACCGGGTCACGACGGCCACGACGTCGGTCAGGCCGCGGTGGCGCAGCACCTCGAGCATGGGCACGCCCGCCGTGCCGCCGGGCTCGCCGTCGTCGGAGGAGCGGGCCTGGTCGGCGTGCGTGCCGAGCACCATGGCCACGCAGTGGTGCCGGGCGTCCCAGAGCTCCTTGCGGCGCCGTGCTATCACGTCGTCGGCCTCGGCGACGCTGCCGGCGGGGGCGAGGTGCGCGAGGAACCGGGACTTCTTCACGACCGTCTCGTGGTCGACGGGCCGGGCCAGGGTGCTGGGGAGCTCGGTACGGGACGCCACCCGACGAGCCTACGGCGTCTCCTTGGCAAAAATAGTGTGCCAAGCGTAGAATCAGACCATGACCAGTGCCGATGCCACGTCACCCGCAGCAGGGGCCGGGGAGCCCGGCCGGTACCCCCGGCCGCCTGTGAGCCTCGAGGAGGCCGAGTGGGTGTGGCGTGAGCTCTCGACCGAGGCGATGCGGTCGGGGGCCAAGCCGGAGACCGTGCGGCTCGCGGTCATCACGGGCCTGGTGCGCGCGACCGGTGCGCGGTACGGCGACCTGCTGCGCGTGCGGGTGGAGGACCTGGACCTGGGGCCCGCGCGCGCGAGGTCGACCGAGGGCAGCGTGCTGGTGCGGCACGGCAAGCACCGCACCCCGCGGCAGCACCTGCTGCCCACCGAGCTGGTCGTGCTGCTGCGGCACTGGATGGGGGTGCGCGAGGAGCTCGCGGCCGAGCTCGAGGGCTCGGTGCCGCGCGCCCTGCTGCTCACGGTCCACCACACGCACGACAACGGCACGACGGTCGCGTCCGGGCTGCCGATCACGCGCCAGGGCCTCGTCCTGTCGTGGCGCCGGTTCGCCCACCGCACCAACGCGCGCTACGGCGCCCTGCGCCCGCCGCTGCCGACCCGCTTCGAGCAGGTCCGCCGCGCCTGGCTCGAGGCGGACCTCAGCGGGTCGTGATCCCGAGGAGGGGGGACGTCGGGGTCGAGCTCGGGAGCTCGGTGAAGCCGTAGCGGTCGTAGAACTTTCGGGCCGCGGTGTTCTCGGCGGCGTAGCCGAGGTGTACGCCGGGCACGCCCCGGTCCGCGAGCGCCGCGCGGAGGGTGTCGAGCAGGCGGGAGCCGAGGCCGCGGCGCTGGAGCTGGGGGAGCAGGTCGATGTGCAGGTGGGCGGGGTGGGTGGTGAGCTCGCCGTGGCGCAGGCCGCGGACCATGCGCTGGGGGTCGGTGCCGTCGTGGAGGAGCTGGGCCTCGGTGTAGCCGGGGTCGGCGGCGGTGGGTGGTCCGGGCCGGGGGTGGCGGGCGCGGAAGCCGGGGGTCCACTCGCGGGTCCACCAGTCGGCGAAGGTTGCGGTGTCGGCGACGCCGAGGATGTAGCCGGCGGCGCGGCCGTCGTGCTCGACGACCCAGGCGAGGTCGGGGGAGTGCTCGACGTAGGGCAGGGCGTAGACGTCGGGCATGAGGAGGTCGTCGGAGTAGATGCCCGTGGCGTCGCCGCCGGCCGCGGCGGTGCGGACGCAGATGTCGGCGACGTCGTCGCGGTCGGTGGTGCGGTACGGGCGGATGAGGGGCTCGGTCACCCGGGTCAGGGTAGCGGCGAGACCCCGAATTTGCCGCATGTTCATGCGGGTAACGCCCGGGTCACGGAATCGTCATGTGACTTTGTCGCCCATTTTCGTTACGGTCGTTATGTCATGCAGAACCTCGAAGAGGAACTCAAGCACATCCATCCGACCGAGACCACGGTGGCGTTGAGGGAGCCCACCGTCGATGACGGAGCAGCGATGTGGCGCCTCGCGCGCGACAGCAAGACGCTGGACCTGAACTCGTCCTACGCGTATCTCCTCTGGGCCCGGGACTTCGCCCGGACGTCCGTGATCGTCACCGTCGACGGCGAGCCCGCGGGGTTCGTCACGGGGTACGTCCGGCCTGACGAGCCGACCACGCTGATGATCTGGCAGGTCGCCGTCGACCACGCCTACCGCGGGCAGCGGCTGGCGTCCCGGATGCTCGCGCACCTCGCGGAGCGGCACCCCGGGTGCACCCACGTGGAGACCACCATCACCTCGGACAACACGGCGTCGATCGCCCTGTTCATGTCCTTCGCGTCGGCCCAGGGTGCGCCGGTCGACGTGCGGACCGTCTTCCCCGCGGAGGCGTTCCCGGACGGTCGCGACGCGGAGCTCGTGTTCCGCATCGGCCCGCTGGCCTGAGGCCGTCCACCCACCCCTGTAGCAGGACCCACCCGACACCAGCGTGTCCGGTCACCGCGGCCGGACCGTGGAAGGAGCCATGCGCCCGAACAGCACCATGTCCACCGTCCCGACGAGCAGCACGACCCGTACCACCCCACCGTCGCCCGGCAGCGGCACCGACGTCTTCGAGGAGCTGGAGTCCCAGGTCCGCAGCTACTGCCGGAGCTGGCCCGCCACGTTCACCACGGCGTCGGGCAGCACCGTGCAGGCCGAGGACGGCCGCACGTACCTCGACTTCTTCGCCGGGGCCGGAGCCCTCAACTACGGGCACAACCACCCGGTCCTCCTCGAGGCCCTGATCGACTACCTGCGCAGCGGCGGCATCGTGCACTCGCTGGACATGCACACCGCCCCGAAGCGGGAGTTCCTCACGACGTTCCGCGACCGGATCCTCGCGCCCCGCGACCTCGACTACCGGGTCATGTTCCCCGGGCCGACAGGGGCCAACTCCGTGGAGAGCGCGCTCAAGCTGGCCCGCAAGGTGACCGGCCGGCAGCACGTGCTGTCGTTCACCAACGCGTTCCACGGCATGACGCTCGGCGCGCTGTCGGTCACCGGCAACTCGATGAAGCGCAACGGCGCGGGCCTGCCGCTGACGAACACGTCGAAGATCCCGTACGACGACTACTTCTCGGGCGCGACGGAGGACTTCCTGTGGCTCGAGCGGGTGCTCGGCGACAGCGGGTCCGGCGTCGACAAGCCGGCCGCGATCATCGTCGAGTCCGTGCAGGGCGAGGGCGGTCTGAGCGCGGCGCGGCCCGAGTGGCTGCGCGCGCTGTCCGACCTGTGCCGTGACCACGGGATCCTGCTCATCCTCGACGACGTGCAGGCCGGCTGCGGCCGCACGGGCGACTTCTTCAGCTTCGAGGAGGCCGGCATCGTGCCCGACATCGTCTGCCTGTCGAAGTCCATCTCGGGCTTCGGGCTGTCGATGGCGCTCACGCTGATCCGCCCCGAGCTGGACCAGTGGGAGCCCGGCGAGCACAACGGCACCTTCCGCGGTCAGAACACGTCGTTCGTGACCGCGACCGCGGCGCTGGACGAGTTCTGGTCCGACGACGCCTTCGTCGGCCGGGTCCGTGAGCGCGCCGACGAGCTGCACACCGGGCTGACGCGGATCGCGAACGGGTACGAGGGCGCCGTGGTCAAGGGCCGCGGGCTGCTGACCGGCGTCCGGTTCCCGGACCCGACCGCGGCGTCGCGCATCGCGGCGGCGTCGTACGAGCGGGGGCTGCTGGTGGAGACCTCGGGGCCCGAGGACGAGGTGCTCAAGACGATGCCTGCGCTGACGGTGTCCCAGGACGAGCTGCGGTCGGGGATCGACGTGATCGCCGCGGCGGCCGCCGAGGTGCTGGGCACGCCGGCCGTGTCCGACGAGGGTGCAGGCGAGAGGGCGGAGAACACGAACGAGGGGGATGCGAAGTGATCGTCACGCGACTGACCGACCTGGAGGGGACCGACCGCGACGTGCGGGGGGAGAACTGGCGCAGCCGCCGGTTCGTGCTCGCCAAGGAGGGCGTCGGGTTCTCCTTCCACGAGACCGTGATGTACGCGGGCACGGAGACCGACATGTGGTACGCGAACCACATCGAGGCCGTGTACTGCGTGGGCGGCGAGGGCGAGCTCCTGAACCGGGAGACCGGTGAGGTGCACCAGATCTCCGACGGCACCATGTACCTGCTCGACGGGCACGAGCGGCACACGATGCGCCCGAAGACCGACCTGCGACTGATCTGCACGTTCAACCCGCCGGTGACGGGAAGGGAGGTGCACGACGCCGACGGGGTCTACCCGCTGGTCACCGAGGGTGACACGGAGAAGGACCACGACACGACCACGGAGGTTGCCGTATGACGGACCTGTACCCGACCCGCGTCGAGGGCGACGCCACCGAGATCCCGCGGCAGGACGCCGTGGTGCGGGGCACGCCGGACGACGGCCCCCTGGACCGCGCGCAGCTCGACGGTTTCGACCGTGACGGGTACCTCACGTTCGAGGACCTCGTGACGCCGGAGGAGGTCGAGCAGTTCCGTGGCGAGCTGCGCCGCCTCGCGGCCGACCCGGCGGTCCGCGCCGACGAGCGCACGATCATCGAGGGCACCTCGCAGGAGGTGCGCACGATCTTCGAGGTGCACCGCACCAGCGAGGTGTTCGCCAGGATCGCGGCGGACCCGCGCCTGGTCGGCCGGGCCCGGCAGGTCCTCGGCTCGGACGTGTACATCCACCAGAGCCGCGTCAACCTCAAGCCGGGGTTCGGCGGCGGCGACTTCGCGTGGCACTCCGACTTCGAGACGTGGCACGCGGAGGACGGCCTGCCGCGGATGCGGACGGTGAGCATCTCGGTCTCGCTGACGGACAACTACTCGTTCAACGGCCCGCTCATGATCATGCCGGGCACGCACAAGACGTTCGTCTCGTGCAGCGGCGTCACACCGGAGGACAACTACAAGCGGTCGCTGGTGATGCAGAACGCCGGGGTGCCGAGCGAGGAGATCCTGACCCGGATGGCCGACGAGCACGGCATCGACGTGCTCGCGGGCACGGCGGGCAGCGCGGTGATGTTCGACTGCAACTGCATGCACGGGTCCAACGGCAACATCTCGCCCTACCCGAGGTCCAACATCTTCCTCGTGTACAACAGCGTGGAGAACGCCGCGGTCGAGCCGTTCGCGGCCGACCGGCCGCGGCCGGCGTACCTCGGGGCACGGGACGTCACCCCCGTGGGCTGAGGCGCGCAGGACGGACGGAGGACGAACGCAGAGGTCCCGCCCGGGCACGTGCCCGGGCGGGACCTCTGCGTTCGTGCGGCGGGTCGTCAGCTCTCGAGCGAGCCGGACGACGACTCGAGGTGCGCCCGCACGAACCAGTGGAACTGCTCGATCTCGTGCAGGTGCCCGATGAGCAGGTCGTTGGTGACGTCGTCGAGCTCCTCGGTCGCCTCCGCCGCCTTGCGGTGGTCGGTGATGACCGCCGAGTAGACGGTGTCGAGCGCGCTGAGGTGCTCGGTGACGGTCGCGCGGCCCAGCGGGTAGTCCTCCCAGGTGCGCGCGGTGACCAGGGCACCCGGCGTGCCGACGGGCACGCCGCCGAGGGTCGCGATGCGCTCGGCGGTCTGGTCGGTCATGGCACGGACGGCGTCGACCTGCGGGTCGAGCATCTCGTGCACCCCGATGAAGTTCGGGCCGACGACGTTCCAGTGCACGTGCTTGAGCGTCAGGTGCAGGTCGTTGAGGGCGTGCAGGCGCTCCTGCAGGATCTCCGCGACCTTGGCGCCCTCCTCGGGCGTCAGCGACGGGACGGTGTAGCGGGGGAGCTTCGGCGACATCAGGGTCCTCTCTCCTGGGCTCGACGGTCGGGTCCGCGCGGGAGTCACGAACCCGGTCCGCCCCCATCGTCACGCGCACCCCGCCCGGTCGCCAGTGCGAGGAGCGCGATCCCCGTCACGGCGAGCGCCGCGAGCAGGACGGCGGCGGGCACGGCGGTGCGGGAGGCGAGGGTGACGAGGACGCCGAGGAGCGCGGTGCCTGCCAGGACGGTGAGGTCGCGGCGCCGGCCGGTGGTGAGGGCGGCGAGCTCGGCGCGGCCGCGGAGGGGGACGTGGGCGGCCCACCAGGTGAGGCGGGTCAGGAGGTAGGCCTGCGCGGCGACGAGCAGGGCGGTCAGGAGGTCGGTGGTGTCGAGGGGGCCGGGTTCGAGGTTCCACAGGAGCAGGGCGGCCAGGACGACGACGGTGCCGGTGGTGGTGGGCGTCGGGCGCAGGGTGACGAGCGCGGTGGCGAGGGTGACGACGGTCGTCAGGGCGGTCGGGGTGAAGCCGGTGCCGGGGCCTGCGGCGGTGAGCAGCAGGGCCGGGGTGAGGAGCAGGACGGCCAGGCGCAGGGCCCAGCCGGGGAGGGTGGGCCGGGTCTCGACGGTGACGGCGGGCAGGGGGCGGCGGGCGGGGTCGGTGCTGCCGGGCGTGAGCCGGTCGAGGAGCCGGGCGAGCCGGCGCAGGAGGGCGGTCACGGGTGGCGTCCCGGGGTGGGGCGTTCGGCGGCGCGCGCGAGGGCCTCGAAGCGGACGGCGGCCTGCTGCCGTGCCGTGCCTGCCCAGCGGACGACGGGGACGCCCTCCGTCGCCAGCGCGGTGAGGCGGTCCTCGCGCTCGAGGCGGGTGATGCGCCAGGCGAGGCGCAGGTGGCTCTCGGTGACGGGCCGCACGTCGGGCAGGGTGTCGACGACGACGACGGGGTGCCCGTGGGCGCGCCAGGTGCGCACGAGGTGGAGGGGTTCCTCGTCCAGGAGGGTGCTGAACAGGTAGACGACGGCGTCGGCGGGGACCTGGGGCGGGCGGACGCGGTGCCCGGCGGCGTGCCGGGTGGGGTGGGAGAGGGCGAGGCCGTGCAGGACGCGGCGCAGGTGGCGGCGTCCGGCGGCGGGCGGCAGGGGTCTGCGGCGGTGGGCGAGGTCCTCGAGGCCGACCCGGTCGCCGCCGTCGACGAGGGCCGTGGCGACCGACGCGGCGGCGTGGCGGGCGAGGTCGAGGGAGGTGGGCTCGTCGACGCGCAGGGTGCCGTAGCCGCGCCAGGTGCGCAGGTCGGGGCCGACGTCGTCGCGGGAGTCGACGACGAGGACGGCGCCGGCCTCGGCCTGGGCGTAGGTGCGGCGCACGTAGAGGGTGTCGAGCTCGGGGGAGCGGCGGGCGGTGGTGCGCCAGTCGATGCGGCGCAGGCGGTCGCCGGGGGTGAAGGGGTGGATGTCGCGCAGCTCGGCGCCGTCGCCGAGCCGGCGGGAGGGGTGGGGGCCGGTGAGGCCGCGCAGGCGGCGGGGCAGGGGCAGGCGGCCGAGCGGCGCGGCGGCGGGGACGACGAGGCGGCGGGTGCCGTCGACGGTGGTCGGTTCCTCCTCCCAGGTGTGCCGCAGGGAGCCGCGGGTGTCGACGGTGAAGGTGTCCTGGGGTCCCGTGCGCACCGAC
>NZ_JABEMG010000047.1 GCF_013004695.1 Promicromonospora citrea | reverse complement strand
CCACCGCCGACGCCCCGCTCCGCAGCGCCCCCGCCCGCGATGACACCACCAGCAGCGCCACCGCCCCGCCCGCGGCGGCTCCCCCGACCGGCCCGGGACCGCTGTCGCCCACGGAGCGCTCCACGGTGAGGCGCGGCGCCCGCCGCGCCCTCCGCTGCCGACGGTGGCGCGGCAGTCGCAGGGTCTGCCGCAGAGCCCGACGGCGGGCCCGGCGACGAGTCCGGCGACGAGATCGACCCGCACGACGCCTGGGACGCCCTGTCCCGCGGCGACGACCCCACCCGCGGCTGACCCGGCCGGGCCGCTGACCTGCCGGTGAGCGGTTAGGCTGAGCGAGTACCGCACGACACGAAAGGCACTCACCTGCGATGACCGAGAACAACCCCGAGATCGCCTACCTGCCCCCGGGCGTCCCGCCGCACAACCACGGCCACACGGTCGCCGCGTGGGTGACGATGGCAGGCATCACGCTCGGCGTCCTGGTCTCCGCGTGGGGGCTCGTCCTGGCCGCGTCCTCGTCGGCCGGCGTCGTCGTCTTCGTGCTCGGCCTCGTGGTCGTGCTCGTGTCCCTGATCGTCGGCCTGGTGCTGCGCAACATGGGCCTGGGCCAGAAGCAGGTCGAGAAGAAGGCAGGACGGTAGCCCCATGACCGAGCTCGCGATGCCCGCACCCGCCGGCGCCTACCCCCGTAACAGCCTGGGGGTGTGGTCCCTGGTGCTGGGCATCGCGTCGGTCGTGCTCGCGCTGGGCGCCGTCACGGGCGTGCCCGCCATCATCGTCGGCAACCAGGCCCGCCGGGCCGTGCGGGCCGGCGAGGCCGACAACGAGGGCATGGCCCTGACGGGCGTCGTGCTCGGCTGGGTGTCGATCGTCATCCTCGCCGGGGTGGTCGTCGTCGCGATCACCCGGTTCGTCGCGAGTGGTCTCGGTTCCTGAGCCGGCGGGCGGCGCCCCCGGCGTCGCCCCGGCTCGTGACGGACGCCCCGGCGGGCGCGCGCTCCGCGCACCCCTGCTGACCGGGGCGGCCTTCGCGGCCGCCACCCTGGTGCTCGCCGTCCGGGACCCGCACGTGCGCGGCTCCTACGGGTTCTGCCCGCTGCTCGAGCTCACCGGACTGGCCTGCCCGCTGTGCGGCGGCCTGCGCGCGACGCACGACCTCGCGCACCTCGACCTCGCGGGCGCCTGGTCGGCGAACGCGCTGTGGACGGTCGTCGCGCCCGTGCTCGTGGTCCTCTGGCTCGCCTGGCTGGTCGCGGCGGCCCGTGGCCGCCCGGTGCGCGGGCCGTCCCCCGTGACGGCGGGCTGGGTGACGCTCGCGGTCGCGCTCGCGTTCTTCGTGACGCGCAACCTCCCGGCCCTGCAGCCCGTGCTCACCCCCTGGCTCTGAGTCCGTCGAGGCCCCGTCGAGGCCCCGTCGGGGCCCGGTCCACGCCCGGTTCCTGACCGGTCCCGCGACCGCCTCCGCGCCGGGCCCGGCGTCTCACGGTCCGGGAGTGGTCAGGACCACACCCCCGCGACGCCTACGATGGCCGGTGGGGGTGGCCACCCGGGAGGACCCGCGCGACCGGCGCGGTGCGGGGGGCGGCCGAGACAGAGCACGACGCGAGCAGCGGACGCGAGCACAGCGGACGTCCGGCGCGGGGTCGAGCACGGAAGACGTCAGGCGTCCGGAGCGTTCCGACGACGCAGGGCGAGGACACAGGCCACGGGGAGGCTCATACATGTCGGTCCTGGAGGACATCGTCGCGGGGGTTCGTGAGGACCTCGCGGAACGTGAGGCGCGCGTGTCGCTCGACGCGCTGAAGGAGCGTGCCGCCGCGGTGCCCGGGGCCCTCGAGTGCCTCGGCCGCCTGAGGCAGGCGGACGCCGTCTCGGTCATCGCCGAGGTGAAGCGCTCCAGCCCCAGCAAGGGCTCGCTCGCGCCGATCGACGACCCGGCGGCGCTCGCCGTCGAGTACGAGAGCGGCGGCGCGTCCGTCATCTCCGTGCTCACCGAGCAGCGCCGGTTCCACGGCTCGCTCGCCGACCTGGACGCCGTCCGCGGCCGGGTGGACGTGCCGGTGCTGCGCAAGGACTTCGTCGTCACGCCGTACCAGGTGTGGGAGGCGCGCGCCCACGGCGCCGACCTCGTGCTGCTCATCGTCGCGGCCCTCGAGCAGACCGTGCTCGAGTCGCTCGTCGAGCGTGTGCACTCGCTCGGCATGACGGCTCTCGTGGAGACGCACAACCTCGACGAGGTGCGCCGCGCGGTCGACGCCGGCGCCCGGGTGGTCGGCGTCAACCACCGCAACCTCAAGACGCTCGAGCTCGACCGGGGCCTGTTCAGCAGCCTCGCCGAGTACATCCCGGACGACGTGGTCAAGGTCGCCGAGTCCGGCATCCGCGGCCCGCACGACGTGATGGAGATGGCGCGCGCCGGGGCGGACGCCGTCCTGGTGGGCGAGGCGCTCGTCACCGACGGCGCGCCCCGCGCGTCGGTGGCCGACCTCGTGGCGGCGGGCTCCCACCCGTCGCTGAAGTCGGTGCGCCCGTCCTGACAGCCCCCGACCACGCGCCCGGCGCGTGACCCCGACCGCCCGAGAGGAACCCTGGTGACCGATGTGAAGCTGGCCGACGTCTCCGGCCCGTACTTCGGCGAGTACGGCGGCCGGTACGTGCCCGAGGCGCTCATCGCGGCGCTCGACGAGCTGGAGACCGAGTTCCGCAAGGCCGCCGACGACCCGGCCTTCGCGGCCGAGCTGCAGCGCCTGCACCGCGAGTACACCGGCCGCCCCAGCCCGCTGACCGAGGTGCCGCGGTTCGCGCGGCACGCCGGGAACGCCCGGGTGTTCCTCAAGCGCGAGGACCTCAACCACACGGGCTCGCACAAGATCAACAACGTGCTGGGGCAGGCCCTGCTGGTCAAGCGCATGGGCAAGAAGCGCCTCATCGCCGAGACGGGTGCGGGCCAGCACGGTGTCGCCACCGCGACCGCCGCCGCGCTCATGGACCTCGAGTGCGTCATCTACATGGGCGAGGAGGACACGCGACGGCAGGCCCTCAACGTGGCCCGCATGCGCCTGCTCGGCGCGGAGGTCGTGCCGGTGAAGATCGGCTCGCGGACGCTCAAGGACGCGATCAACGAGGCGCTGCGCGACTGGGTGGCCAACGTCGAGACGACGCACTACCTGCTCGGCACGGTCACGGGGCCGCACCCGTTCCCCGAGATGGTGCGCCAGTTCCACCGCATCATCGGCGAGGAGGCGCGTGAGCAGGTGCTGCAGCGCGCCGGCCGGCTGCCCGACGTCGTCGCCGCGTGCGTGGGCGGCGGGTCCAACGCGCTGGGCATCTTCAACGCGTTCCTCGACGACGAGGACGTCGAGCTGCGCGGCTTCGAGGCCGGCGGCGAGGGCATCGAGTCGGGCAGGCACGCCGCCCGGTTCAGCGGCGGCGCGCTCGGCGTGCTGCACGGCGCCAAGTCGTACCTGCTGCAGGACGAGGACGGGCAGACGTTGCCCAGCCACTCCGTGTCGGCGGGCCTGGACTACCCGAGCGTCGGCCCGGCCCACTCGTGGCTGCACGACCTGGGGCGCGCGACGTACGAGCCGGTGACGGACGCCGAGGCGATGGACGCGTTCCGCCTGCTGTGCCGCACCGAGGGCATCATCCCGGCCATCGAGTCGGCGCACGCCCTCGCGGGCGCGCTGCGCGTGGGGCAGCAGGCGGCGGCGGACGGCCGCACCGGGCCGGACGGCGAGCCGCTGCTGCTGCTCGTCAACCTCTCCGGGCGCGGCGACAAGGACGTGGCGACCGCCGCCCGGTGGTTCGGGCTGCTCGAGGAGGGCGCGGCGGCCGAGGAGCTGGAGCGACAGGAGGGCCGGGGATGACCACGGCGGCAGAGACGACGGCGGGCACGGCCGCGCTCATCGAGCGCCTGCGCCGGGAGGAGAACAGGCCCGCGCTCGTGGGCTACCTGCCCGTGGGCTACCCGACCGTGGAGCGGTCGGTCGAGGCGCTGAAGACGCTCGTCGACCACGGCGTCGACATCATCGAGCTCGGCGTGCCCTACACGGACCCCGTGCTGGACGGCCCCGTCATCCAGGCCGCCGCCCAGGGTGCGCTCGACGCGGGCGCGCGCGTGCCGGACGTGTTCCGCGTGGTGGCCGAGCTGGCGCGGTACGCGCCGCACGTGCCGGTGCTCGTCATGACGTACTGGAACCCCGTGCTCAAGTACGGTCCCGACGCGTTCGCGCGCGACCTGGCCGCGGCGGGGGGCGCCGGGCTCATCACGCCGGACCTCATCCCGGACGAGGGCGCCGACTGGCTCGCGGCCAGCGAGGCGCACGGTCTCGACCGGGTGTTCCTCGTGGCGCCGAGCTCGACCACGGAGCGCCTGCGCCTCACCGTCGGCGCCACCCGCGGGTTCGTGTACGCGGCGTCGCTGATGGGCGTGACGGGGGAGCGGAACCAGGTGGGCTCCCGTGCCGAGCAGCTCGTTGCCGACACGCGCGCGGCCGGCGCCGAGAACGTCTGCGTGGGCCTCGGCGTCTCGAACGGCACGCAGGCCGCCGAGGTCGGCCGCTTCGCCGACGGCGTCATCGTGGGCTCCGCCCTCGTGCGCCCGCTGCTGTCCGACGGGCCGCTGACCGACGAGCAGTGGGCCGCCCGTCTCACAGATCTGACGGAGGTGACGGAAGACCTCGCAGCCGGGGTACGGTCGGCTCGCGCCACCGCACCCGCAGGCGCGACCGTCGTCCCCGAAGAGGTACCGTGACGCTGCTGACCGCGCTGCAGGCCGCTCCCGTGGAGCTTCCTGCCGTGCTGCCCGCAGCGGTGCCCGCGGGCATCCCGAGCCCGTCGGCGCACACGTGGTACCTGGGCATCTTCCCCCTGCGGGCCTACGCGCTGGCGATCCTCGCCGGCATCGTCGTCGCCGTCTGGCTCACCGCCGTGCGGTGGCGGGCGCGCGGGGGGCGCCCGGACGACGTGCTGGAGATCGCGTTCTGGGCGGTCCCGTTCGGCATCGTGGGCGGCAGGCTGTACCACGTGCTCTCGTCGCCGGACCGGTACTTCGGCGAGAACTTCTCGGGCGGCGGCGACCCCGTCAGCGCGCTGTACGTGTGGGAGGGCGGGCTCGGCATCTGGGGCGCCGTCGCGCTGGGCGCCGTCGGCGCGTGGCTCGGCTGCCGCAGGCTGGGCGTCCGGTTCCCGTCCTTCGCCGACGCCGTCGCGCCCGGCCTGCTCCTGGCGCAGGCCGTCGGCCGGCTCGGCAACTGGTTCAACCAGGAGCTGTACGGCCGCCCCACGGAGCTGCCGTGGGGCCTGCACATCGACGCCGGGTACCTCGTGACCAACCCGGCGACCGGCGTGCCGTACCCCGAGGGGACGCTGTTCCACCCCACGTTCCTGTACGAGCTGCTGTGGAACCTCGTGGCGGCCGCGGCCCTGCTCTTCCTCGACCGGAGGTTCAGGTTGGGTCATGGGCGGGTATTCTGGGCGTACGTCCTGTTCTACACTCTCGGACGGGCCTGGATCGAGATGCTCCGCATCGACGATGCGGAGGTGGTGGCGGGGCTCCGCCTCAACGTCTGGACCTCGATCCTCCTGGGTCTCGCGGCCCTGGTGGTCTCGGTCGTGCTGGCTCGCAGGTTCCCCACCAGGGAGGAGTCGGTACGGGTGCGACCACGGGACGACGAACCACCGGCGGACCCACGGGTCGAGCCGGGGCCCGACCCAGCAGGCGCAGGGACCGGCGAGGCAGCGGCCGAGCCGGAGGAAGGCAAGACAGCAGCAGTGGAGGAGTCCGACGCGGACGCCTCCGCGCGCACCTGAGGGGCGCGGCGCCGGGAACCACCGGACGACGAGCCTCCCTGACCGACCGGGCCGCCGTCGTCCCGGACCACCGCAAGTACCGCGCCCGGCCCTGGCCGGGTGCCTGTGAGGACCCATGACCAAGCCGTTGCCGACACAGAAGGTTGGGCTGCCCGCGCAGAGGATGGATGGCGGCCTGTACGACCCGTCTGCCGAGCACGACGCGTGCGGCGTCGCCTTCGTGGCGACCCTCCGCGGCACGCCCGGGCGCGACATCGTGGACGCCGGGCTCACCGCGCTGCTGAACCTCGACCACCGCGGCGCGGTGGGGGCGGAGGAGGACAGCGGCGACGGTGCCGGCATCCTGACGCAGATCCCCGACGCGTTCGTGCGTGACGTGGTGGGCGTCGACCTGCCGCCGGCGGGCATGTACGCCATCGGCACGGCCTTCCTGCCGACCGACGACGCCGAGCGCGCGCAGATGGAGCGCCGCGTCGAGGCGCTCGCGGCCGAGGAGAAGCTCGACGTGCTGGCGTGGCGGGACGTGCCGGTGGACGCGGGCATCGTCGGCCCCACGGCGCGTGCGTCGATGCCGGTGTTCCGGCAGATCGTCGTCGCGGACCCGTCGCGCGGGCTGTCCGGCATCGACCTGGACCGCCGCTGCTACCGCCTGCGCAAGCGCGCCGAGAACGAGATCGGTCTGTACTTCGCCTCGCTGAGCGCCCGCACCCTGACCTACAAGGGCATGCTCACCACGGCGCAGCTCGAGCCGTTCTTCCCCGACCTGTCGGACCCGCGCTATGCGACCGAGCTGGCGCTGGTCCACTCGCGGTTCTCCACCAACACGTTCCCGTCGTGGCCGCTGGCCCAGCCGTTCCGGCTGCTGGCCCACAACGGCGAGATCAACACCGTGCGCGGCAACCGCAACTGGGTGGCGGCGCGCGAGGGCACCATGGAGTCCGAGCTGCTAGGCGACCTGGCACCGCTGCAGCCGGTCTGCTCGCCGGGCGCGAGCGACTCGGCCAGCTTCGACGAGGTGCTCGAGCTGCTGCACCTGAGCGGCCGGTCGCTGCCGCACTCCGTGCTGATGATGGTGCCGGAGGCCTGGGAGAACAACCCGGGCATGGACCCGGCGCTGCGGGCCTTCTACGAGTACAACGCCAACCTCATCGAGCCGTGGGACGGCCCCGCCTCCCTGACGTTCACGGACGGCACCCTCATCGGCGCCGTGCTCGACCGCAACGGTCTGCGCCCCGGGCGCTGGTGGGTGACCGAGGACGGCCTCGTCGTGCTCGCCTCGGAGGCCGGCGTGCTCGACATCGACCCCGCCACCGTGGTGCGCAAGGGCCGGCTCGAGCCCGGCAAGATGTTCCTGGTCGACACCGGCTCCGGCCGCATCGTCGAGGACGAGGAGGTCAAGTCGGGGCTCGCCGCGCAGCACCCCTACGCGGACTGGATCCGCGAGCACTCCGTCTACCTCGACGAGCTGCCCGAGCGCGAGCACGTCGCCCACAGCCCGGCCTCGGTGCGCCGCCGCCAGCGCGCGTTCGGGTACACCGAGGAGGAGCTCAAGGTCATCCTCTCGCCCATGGCGACGACGGGCGGCGAGCCGCTCGGCGCCATGGGGTCCGACACGCCGGTCGCGGTGCTCTCGCAGCGCCCGCGCCTGCTGTTCGACTACTTCACCCAGATGTTCGCCCAGGTGACCAACCCGCCGCTGGACGCGATCCGCGAGGAGCTGGTCACCGCGATCGGCAGCGCCATCGGCCCGGAGCCGAACCTGCTGGAGGACCTGCCGGAGCACGCACGCAAGCTCGTGCTCGGCTTCCCGGTGCTCGACAACGACCAGCTCGCCAAGATCGTGCACGTCGAGCGCGACCGCGAGCTCGAGGGCGTGTTCCGGGCCGAGACGGTCCAGGGCCTCTACGAGGTCTCGGGCGGCGGCGCGGCGCTGCTGGCCCGGCTGGAGGAGATCTTCGCCGAGGTCGACCGGTACGTCGAGGAGGGCGCGAGCTTCCTGGTGCTGTCGGACCGCGACGCGAACTCCGAGCTCGCGCCGATCCCGTCGCTGCTGCTGACCAGCGCCGTCCACCACCACCTGGTGCGCAAGCACACCCGCAACCGGGTGTCGCTCGTGGTCGAGGCGGGCGACGTGCGCGAGGTGCACCACGTCGCGCTGCTCATCGGCTACGGGGCGGCGGCGATCAACCCGTACCTCGCGATGGAGACCGTCGAGGACCTCGCCCGCCGCGGCTACCTCGACGTCACGCCCGAGCAGGCCGTGGCCAACCTCATCAAGGCCCTCGGCAAGGGCGTGCTCAAGGTGATGTCCAAGATGGGCATCTCCACGATCATGTCCTACCGCGGCGCACAGATCTTCGAGGCGATCGGGCTCTCGCAGGACCTGGTCGACGACTACTTCACCGGCACCACCTCGCGCCTCGGCGGCATCGGCCTCGACGTCATCGCGGCCGAGGTCGCGGCGCGGCACGCCGAGGCGTACCCGCCGTCGGGCAACAAGAAGCCGGGCGAGCGCCTCACCACCGGCGGCGAGTACCAGTGGCGCCGCGACGGCGAGGAGCACCTCTTCGACCCCGAGACGGTCTTCCGCCTGCAGCACGCGACCCGCTCGGGCCGGATGGACATCTTCCGCCAGTACACGCGGCGCGTGGACGAGCAGTCCGAGCGCCTCATGACGCTGCGCGGCCTGCTGCGGTTCAACCCGGACCGCGAGCCCGTGCCGATCGACGAGGTCCAGCCGGTCAGCGAGATCGTGAAGCTGTTCAACACCGGCGCCATGTCCTACGGGTCGATCTCGGCCGAGGCGCACGAGACCCTCGCCGTCGCCATGAACCGCCTCGGCGGCCGGTCCAACACGGGCGAGGGCGGCGAGGACCCGGAGCGCCTGTACGACGACGAGCGCCGCTCGCGCGTCAAGCAGATCGCCTCGGGCCGGTTCGGCGTGACCGCCGAGTACCTCACCCACGCGACCGACATCCAGATCAAGCTCGCCCAGGGCGCCAAGCCGGGCGAGGGCGGTCAGCTGCCCGGACCCAAGGTCTACCCGTGGGTGGCCAAGACCCGGCACTCGACGCCCGGCGTCGGGCTCATCTCCCCGCCGCCGCACCACGACATCTACTCGATCGAGGACCTGGCGCAGCTCATCCACGACGCCAAGAACGCCAACCCCGACGCCCGCGTCCACGTGAAGCTGGTCAGCGAGTTCGGCGTCGGCACCGTGGCGACCGGCGTCTCCAAGGCGCACGCCGACGTCGTGCTCATCTCCGGGCACGACGGCGGCACGGGCGCCTCGCCGCTCACGTCGCTCAAGCACGCGGGCACGCCGTGGGAGATCGGCCTCGCCGAGACCCAGCAGACCCTCGTGCTCAACGACCTGCGCGACCGGATCGTGGTCCAGGTCGACGGCCAGATGAAGACCGGCCGCGACGTCGTCGTGGCCGCCCTGCTCGGGGCCGAGGAGTTCGGCTTCGCGACGGCGCCGATGGTGGTCTCGGGCTGCGTCATGATGCGCGTGTGCCACCTGGACACCTGCCCGGTCGGCGTCGCGACGCAGAACCCCGAGCTGCGCGCCCGGTTCACCGGCAAGCCCGAGTTCGTCGTGAACTTCTTCGAGTTCATCGCCCAGGAGGTGCGCGAGCACCTCGCGGCGCTCGGGTTCCGCAGCCTCCAGGAGGCCGTCGGCCAGGTGCAGGTGCTCGACACCCGCAAGGCCGTCGACCACTGGAAGGCCCAGGGCCTCGACCTCACGCCCGTGCTGGCGCAGCCCCGGCCCAAGGAGGGCTCCTCGCTGCGGCACACGACGGCGCAGGACCACGGCCTGTCGCGCGCGCTGGACAACCAGCTCGTCGCGGCGGCCGCCCCGGCGCTGGAACGTGGCGAACGCGTGCGCGTCGAGCTGCCGGTCCGCAACGTCAACCGCACGGTCGGCACCCTGCTCGGCCACGAGGTGACCAAGCGCTACCGCGGCGCGGGCCTGCCCGACGACACCATCGAGGTCGTCCTCACCGGGTCGGCCGGCCAGTCGCTCGGCGCGTTCGTGCCCCGCGGCGTCACGCTGCGCCTGTTCGGCGACGCCAACGACTACGTCGGCAAGGGCCTGTCGGGCGGCCGCATCGCGGTACGCCCGGACAAGGCGGCCGTGCTCGGCGGCGACGATGTCATCGCGGGCAACGTCATCGGCTACGGCGCCACCTCCGGCGAGATCTACCTGCGCGGGCGCGTGGGGGAGCGGTTCGGCGTGCGCAACTCCGGCGCCACCCTGGTCGCCGAGGGCGTGGGCGACCACGCGTGCGAGTACATGACCGGCGGCACCGTGCTGGTGCTCGGCCCCACGGGCCGCAACGTCGGCGCCGGCATGTCCGGCGGCACCGCCTACTTCCTCGACCTGCGCGCGTCGCGGGTCAACCAGGCGGCGCTCGCGGCGGGCGAGCTCGCGGTCTCGGCGCTCGACGACGCCGACTGGGCGGTCGTGCGCGGCCTGCTGGAGCGGCACGTGGCCGAGACGGGCTCCGCCGTGGCGAGCGAGCTGCTCGCCGACCCCGAGGCGGCGCGCGGCCGGTTCAGCCGCCTGCTGCCCCCCGGCTGGGCGCGTGTGCGCCAGGCCCTCGCCGAGGCGGAAGCCGCAGGCACCGACATCTCGGGCTCGTCCCGGTGGGACCCGTCCGTGTGGAACCAGATCATGGAGGTGGCACGTGGCTGACCCCAGAGGATTCCTCAAGGTGCGGGAGCGCGAGCTCCCGCCCAACCGGCCCGTCGAGGTGCGCCTGCGGGACTGGAAGGACACGCACGAGCACCGGGTGGACGGACAGCCGTTCCTCAAGGAGCAGGCGGGCCGCTGCATGGACTGCGGCGTGCCGTTCTGTCACCAGGGCTGCCCGCTGGGCAACCTCATCCCGGACTGGAACGACCTCGTCTGGCGCGGGCAGTGGGCCGACGCGATCGACCGCCTGCACGCCACGAACAACTTCCCGGAGTTCACCGGGCGGGTGTGCCCGGCACCGTGCGAGTCGTCCTGTGTGCTCGGCATCAACCAGCCGGCCGTGACGATCAAGAACGTCGAGGTGTCGATCATCGACGAGGCGTTCGCTCGCGGCCTGGTCACGCCGCACGTGCCGGAGCGGCTCACGGGCTCGACGGTCGCCGTCGTCGGCTCGGGGCCCGCGGGCCTGGCCGCCGCGCAGCAGCTCACGCGCGCCGGGCACACCGTCGTCGTGTACGAGCGCGACCCCGCCATCGGCGGCCTGCTGCGCTACGGCATCCCCGACTTCAAGCTCGAGAAGCACCACATCGACCGTCGCCTCGCCCAGATGGAGGCCGAGGGCACGCGCTTCCGCCCCGGGGTGACCATCGGCGAGGACATGAGCTGGGACGCGCTGCGCCGCCGGTTCGACGCCGTCGTGGTCGCGACGGGCGCCACCGTCCCGCGCGACCTGCCCCTGCCCGGGCGCGACCTGGCGGGCATCCACTACGCGATGGACTTCCTGACGCCGGCCAACCACGCCGTCGCGTCGGGCGACCCCGCCGACCTGCCGGAGGGCGCGCCGTCCGCGGAGGGCAAGCACGTCGTCATCATCGGCGGCGGCGACACCGGCTCGGACTGCCTCGGCACCGCGCTGCGCCAGGGTGCCGCGAGCGTCACCACGCTGGCGATCGGCAAGAGGCCGCCGCTCGAGCGCCCCGCGCACCAGCCGTGGCCGACCGACCCGATCCTGTTCGAGGTCTCGACCTCGCACGAGGAGGGCGGCGAGCGGACGTGGCTGGCCTCGACCGTCGAGTTCGTGCCGGACGCCGACGGCGCCGTGCGTGCGCTCAAGGTCGCCGAGACGCAGTACCTGCCCGACGGGCGCCGCGTGCCGGCCCCCGGCACCGAGCGCGAGATCCCCGCCGACCTGGTGCTGGTGGCCATGGGCTTCACGGGCCCGGAGACCGGCGCGCTCGAGGAGCAGACCGGCATCGAGATCACGGACCGCGGCCTCGTGGCGCGCGGCGACGACTACGCGGCTAGCCTGCCGGGTGTGTTCGTGGCCGGCGACGCCGGCCGTGGCCAGTCCCTCATCGTGTGGGCGATCGCGGAGGGCCGCGCAGCGGCCGCAGCCGTCGACTCCTACCTGCAGGGCAGCACGGAGCTGCCCGCCCCGGTGCGTCCGCGCACGTTCGCTCTGCGGTCGTGACCCGAGAACCGTTCCGGGAGTTGTACACCACCACAGGGCGCCCCGGCGCCCACCACGCCTAGGCTGGAGACATGCGCAGAGCCAAGATCGTGTGCACCATCGGACCCGCCACGGAGAGCCCGGAGAAACTCCGGGAGCTCGTCGACGCCGGCATGAACGTGGCGCGGATCAACCGCAGCCACGGCGAGCAGGAGGCGCACGCGGCGGTCTACCGACACGTGCGAGAGGCCGCCGAGGCGGCGGGCAAGTCCGTCGCCGTCCTCGTCGACCTGCAGGGCCCCAAGATCCGGCTCGGCCGGTTCGAGAACGACGAGAAGCACTTCCTCAACAAGGGCGACACCTTCACCATCACGACCGAGGACGTCCTCGGCACGCGGGAGATCGTGTCGACCACCCACAAGGGCCTGGCGCAGGACGCCAAGGTCGGCGACCCGCTGCTGATCGACGACGGCAAGGTGCGCGTGCGCGTCACCGCCGTCGACGGCCCACGCGTCGTCACGGAGGTCGAGGTCCCCGGGCCCGTCTCCAACAACAAGGGCATCAACCTGCCCGGTGTCGCGGTGTCGGTGCCCGCCCTGTCCGACAAGGACGAGGACGACCTGCGCTGGGCGCTCGAGCTGGGCGCCGACTTCATCGCGCTGTCCTTCGTGCGGTCCGCCAAGGACTACGAGGACGTCCGCCGCGTGATGGAGGAGGAGGGCCGCACGGTCCCCGTCATCGCGAAGATCGAGAAGCCGCAGGCCGTCGAGAACCTCGCCGAGGTCATCGCGGCGTTCGACGGCGTCATGGTGGCGCGCGGCGACCTCGCGGTCGAGATGCCGCTCGAGCAGGTGCCGCTCGTCCAGAAGCGCATCGTCGAGATGGCGCGGCGCAACGCCAAGCCGGTCATCGTCGCCACCCAGGTGCTCGAGTCGATGACGACGTCGCCCACGCCGACCCGCGCCGAGGCCTCGGACTGCGCCAACGCGGTGCTCGACGGCGCCGACGCGGTCATGCTGTCCGGCGAGACGTCGGTCGGTGACTACCCGATCGTCACGGTGCAGACCATGGCTCGCATCATCGAGGCCACCGAGGAGGCCGGCCGGGAGCGCATCGCGCCCCTCGGCTCGACGCCGCACACGCGCGGTGGCGCCATCACGCGCGCCGCGGCCGAGATCGGCGAGACGCTCGGGGCCAAGTACCTCGTGACGTTCACGCAGTCGGGCGACTCCGCGCGCCGGATGTCGCGCCTGCGCTCCTCGATCCCGCTGCTGGCGTTCACGCCGGAGCAGGCGGTCGCCAACGCGCTCGCGCTGACCTGGGGCACCGACGAGTACCTCGTGCCCAAGGTCGAGTCGGTCGACGCGATGGTGGCCCAGGTGGACCTCACGCTGCAGGACCAGGGCCTGGCTGCCAAGGGCGACACGGTCGTGGTGGTCTCCGGGGCTCCCGTCGGCGTGCCCGGCACGACCAACTCGATCCTCGTCCACCGGATCGGCTCGCAGCCCGAGGGCCGCACGCTGGTCTGACCCGCCGGACCGGACAGCGGGAGCTGACGCCGGGGCGGCCACGTGCCGCCCCGGCGCCCGTGTGTCCGGAGGCCGCCCGGGTTCACCGGCATGCCTGAGATGTCGCTAGTGTTCCGCCCGTGACGCGTTCCTTCCCCTGGACCCGGGTCGGGTTCGGTGCCCTCGTGCTGGTCTCGCTCGGCCTCGGCTCCTGGGGCCTCGCGCTCGACACGAGCCACCTGCCGGACCGCACCTGGTACGACGTCCTCTACCAGGACCTGCAGCTCTTCGTCATGGGTGCCGACCCCGCCAGCGGGGGCGGCGAGCTGTCCTGGCAGCTCCAGGTGGCCCGGTTCCTCGCGCCCGGCACCGCCGTCTACGCCCTGTTCGAGGCCGCGCGCGTCCTGTTCACCGGCGAGCTGCGCCGGATGCGGGAGCGCCGCACGAAGGGCCACGCCATCGTCGTCGGCGACACCGACGCGGCCGACACCGTCACCGCGGCCCTCGAGTCCGCCGGGCACCGCGTGCTGCGCGCCGCCGACGTCTCGGGACTGCACGACGCCGGGCTGCCCGGCGCGGCCGTGCTCTACGCGTGCGGCGACGACAGCACCGACGCGACGGCGAACGTGCTCGTCGTCGCGGAGGCCGAGGAGGCCGTGCGCCGGGCGGGCAGCGGGCCGAACCGGCTGTACGCCCACGTGAGCGACCCCGAGCTCGGCGTCGCGCTGCAGGCGCGGCACCTGAGCTGTGCCGAGCCCGGTGTGGACTTCTTCACGCTCGACGTCATCGCGGCCCAGGCGCTCGCCGTCCGCGAGGTGCGCCGCCTCCTCGACGCCGACGGCGGTCCCGCCGCGCTCACGCGGGTGGCCGTCGTGGGCTCGGGGGAGTTCGCCAAGGCGCTCGTCGTCGGCCTCGCGCGGGAGTGGGAGCTGGCCACGGGCGGCGTGCGCCTCGCGGTCGACCTCGTGGCCGACGACGCGCCCGAGGTGGCCGACGCGCTGCGGACCCGCTGGTCGCCCGTCGCGGAGAAGATCGAGCTGAGCGCGGTGCGGGCGCTGGCCGAGCTCGGCAAGCCCGACATCATCTATGTGTGCCACGCCGACGAGGGCCGGTCCCTGCGCGTGGCCCTCACCGCCACGAGCCTGTGGCACGGCGGTCCCGGCTCGCTCGTGCTCCTGCTCGACGGCCTCGCCGGGCTGACGCGCGCGTTCGGCCGCGAGGCCTCCCGCGTGCTCGACGACCTCGACGGGCGCCTGCGGACGGTCACCATGCGCGACCTGCTGGCCGACGTCGAGCGCGAGGAGGCGCGCGCGCACGCCGACATGTACGAGCGGATCGCGCGCTCGGTGCACCACGTCTACCTGCGCAACCAGCGTGAGCGCGGGATCGGCTGGGGCGAGCTGCCCGCGATGGTGCGGTGGGAGGACCTGCCGGAGGACCTGCGGGCCTCCAACCGCGGCTGGGTCGTCGGGCTGCCCGAGCGCCTCGCCCGGATGGGCGCCACCATCGCGCCGCGCGACGGCGCGCCCGACGTCGTGTTCGAGGGCGAGGAGCTCGACCGCCTGGCCGAGGCCGAGCACGAGCTGTGGGAGCAGGTGCGCGTGGCGCAGGGGTGGCGCGCCGGCCCGGTGCGCGACGACGCGGCGAAGGTGCACCCGATGATCGGCGTGCCGTGGGCGCAGCTGCCGCCCGAGAACCAGGAGAAGGACCGCGACGTGGTGCGGCTGCTGCCGGAGATCCTCGCGGAGTTCGGTCTGGAGGTCGTGCGGTACGCCCAGGACCCGCGTCCCGACGCGCGTACCACCGACGTCGCCGTCTGAGAGGTGCCGGGTGTGGGACTTGAACCCACACGCCCTCGCGGGCAGCGCTTTTTGAGAGCGCCGCGTCTGCCTGTTCCGCCAACCCGGCCGAGGGGACATAAAATGTGTCCCGCCGGACATCGAACCATACCCCGGCCCCGGCCCCAAGCCCGCGGACCTGCGACGTAGGATGTACCCCGTGACCGACGAGAACACCGAGAAGCTCCCCCTGGATCTGCCCCCCGTGATCGACGCCGAGCCGGAGGCCGCTGCCGTGAAGCCCTCCCGCCGCGCCGTCGTGGCGGAGGACGAGGCCCTGATCCGCATGGACGTGGTGGAGACCCTGCGCGAGGCCGGGTTCGACGTGGTGGGGGAGGCCGGCGACGGCGAGACCGCCGTGAACCTGGCGATCGAGCTGAAGCCCGACGTCGTGGTGATGGACGTGAAGATGCCCGAGCTGGACGGCATCTCCGCCGCCGAGCGCATCGGCAAGGCGCACGCGGCCCCCGTGGTGCTCCTCACGGCGTTCTCGCAGACGGAGCTCGTCGAGCGCGCCCGCGACGCCGGTGCCATGGCGTACGTCGTCAAGCCCTTCACCCCGGCCGACCTGCTGCCCGCCGTCGAGATCGCGATCTCGCGGTACTCGCAGATCGGCGCGCTCGAGGCCGAGGTCGCCGACCTCACCGAGCGGTTCGAGACCCGCAAGCGCGTCGACCGCGCCAAGGGCCTCCTCATGACGAAGATGGGCCTGTCGGAGCCGGAGTCGTTCCGCTGGATCCAGAAGACGTCGATGGACCGCCGCCTCACGATGCGCGAGGTCGCCGACGCCGTGATCGAGCAGGTCGGCGCCTGACCTCGGCGTCCCGCACCCGCTCCGCGGAGCGGGTGAAATCCGGGACGACGTGTTCTCCGGCGCCGGGACCCGGGACTAGTGTCTGCGCGGAGCCGGTGCCGAGAACCCGGTAGCCCCAGACGACCCGGGAGGAGAGAGACGTGCTAGAGATCCGTTCCGCGTGCGAGGACGACCTCCGTGCCGTCGCGGCCCTGGCCGCCGAGGCCCGGGACGACTCGCCCGAGGGCGCCCAGCTCGGCGCCCAGGACACGCGCCGCCTGCTGGAGCACCTCAGCGTGCTCCTGTCGGCGGGCGGCCACGTGCTGGTCGCCGACCTCGACGGCCGGGTGGTCGGCGTGGTGCTCGGCCGGGTGGTGGGCGCCTACCTCTTCGCCGAGCGGCCCAGCCTCTACCTCGACATGCTGTTCGTGGCGCCCCGCGCGCGGCGCCACGGCGTGGGGCACGCGCTCCTGCGGGCCGCCGCCGACCTCGCGGCGCAGCACGAGTGCGAGGACGTGTACTCGGCCCCCGTGCCGGGCAACCGCGGTGTGCAGCGCTTCCTCGCGCGGCTCGGCTTCGCTCCCGCTGCCGGGCACCGGGTCGCGTCCGTCGCCGCACTGCAGCGTCGTCTCGCCGCGGACGCCGCGGCCCGCGACGCGGTGCGTCCCGGGCGCCGGTTCGGGCGCGGCGCGGGTATCGAGGACCTCATCGCGCGGCGTCGACGGGCCCGCTCCGTGACGGAGTCGGGGCCGATCGACATGCGCCCCGTCGGCGGCGGCGCGCCGTCCGGCCGCCGGGCGGCCCACGCGGGCTGAGGAGCCCGCGGGACCCTCCCGTCCTCAGCCCAGGATCATGCAGGTGAGCCGGGCCGTGCACACGCGCTTGCCCGCCTCGTCCGTGACGACGATCTCGTAGGACGCCGTCGAGCGCCCCAGGTGCAGCGCCGTGGCCGTGCCGGTGACCCAGCCCTCGCGCACGCCCCGGTGGTGCGTGGCGCTGACCTCGATGCCCACGGCGTTGCGGCCGGGACCCGCGTGCGCCTGTGCCGCCAGGGAACCCAGCGTCTCCGCCAGCGCGACCGACGCGCCGCCGTGCAGCAGCCCGGCGGGCTGGGTGTTGCCGGCGACCGGGATCCGGCCCACCGCGCGGTCCGGCGCCAGCTCCAGCAGCTCCATCCCCATCCGTTCGAACAGCGTGCCCGCCGGGTCCGCCGACGTGTACAGGGCGCGCCAGTCGAGAGCGGTGGGTGTGCCGGTGGGTGCACCGGTGGGTGTGCCGGCGGGTGCGGCGCCGGGGGCGGACGGCGTCGCGGAAGCGCTCGTGTCAGTCATGCGGGCTATGTTGTCAGGCGTGACCTCCACAGCGCCAAGCCACCTGCCGGGCACGCCCGCGACGGGCCGCCCTCGTCTCCTGCTGATCGACGGCCACTCGATGGCCTACCGGGCGTTCTACGCGCTGCCCGACACGCTCGCGACCAGCTCCGGACAGATCACCAACGCCGTCTACGGGTTCACGTCGATGCTGACGAACCTGCTGCGCGACGAGCAGCCGACGCACCTGGCCGTCGCGTTCGACGCCGGGCGGGTGACCTTCCGCACCGAGCGGTACCCCGAGTACAAGGGCACGCGCGACGCCACGCCCGACGCGTTCCGGGGCCAGGTACCGCTCATCAAGGAGGTGCTGGACGCGCTGCGCGTCCCGTTCGTCCAGCTCGAGGGCATCGAGGCGGACGACATCCTCGCGACCCTCGCCACGCAGGCGCGCGCCGCGGACATGGACGTGCTGATCTGCTCGGGCGACCGGGACGCGCTGCAGCTCGTCAACGGGAACGTCACGGTGCTGTACCCCAGGAAGGGCGTGTCCGAGTTGTCGCGCATGGACCCGGAGGCGGTCGCGGCCAAGTACGGCGTGCCGCCCGAGCGGTACCCCGACCTGGCGGCGCTGGTCGGCGAGACGAGCGACAACCTGCCCGGTGTGCCCGGCGTCGGGCCGAAGACGGCGGCCAAGTGGATCACGGCCCACGGCAGCCTCGCCGCCCTCCTGGACGCGGCCGACCAGGTCAAGGGCAAGGCGGGGGAGAACCTGCGCGCCCACCTCGACCAGGTGCGGGTCAACCGTGAGCTCAACGCCCTGCTGACCGACGTCGAGCTGCCGATCGGCGTCGCCGACCTCGCGGTCGCGGGCTTCGACCGCGAGGCCGTGCACCGCGTGTCCGACTCGCTCCAGTTCGGTCAGCTCCGCGACCGGCTCCTGGCCGTCGACCCGGCGGGCGGCGGCCAGGAGGACGCGCCCGTCGGCGCCGCGGTCGAGCTGGACCTGGCCGACATCGCCCCCGGCGCGCTCGGCACGTGGCTCGCCGCCCGTTCCCCGCAGGTCGGGGTCGAGGTCGCGGGCAAGGCGGTGGCCGGCGGCGGGGACGCGTGGGCCGTCGCGATCGCCGAGCCCGGCGGCGAGGCCGCCTCCCTCGACCTCACCCAGCTCGGGCCCGACGACGAGAAGGCACTCGGCGCATGGCTGGCCGACCCGACGGCGCCCAAGACGCTGCACGGCGCGAAGGCCGCCGCCCACATGCTCGCCGCACGCGCCATGGACCTCGAGGGCGTGGTCTTCGACACCGAGCTGGCCGCCTACCTGTGCTACCCGGACCAGCGCGGGTACGACCTCGGCGACCTCGCGGTGCGGCACATCGGCCGCGAGCTCAAGGTCGCGGAGCCCGACGGCGCGCAGGGTGCGCTGGACCTCTCGCTCGAGGGCGAGACCGAGGGCCAGGCCGAGGCCGTGCGCGCGCAGGGTGTCGCCGAGCTCGCGTCGGCGCTCGCGGGCGAGCTGTCCGACCGCGACGCGACCGGTCTGCTGACCGACGTCGAGCTGCCCCTGGCGGGCGTGCTGGCGCGCATGGAGCGCACGGGCATCGCGGCGGACACCGCATACCTGACCGGCCTCGAGAAGCAGTTCGCGCAGGGCGTGGCCGACGCGGCGGCGCAGGCCTACGACGTCATCGGCCGCGAGGTGAACCTCGGCAGCCCGAAGCAGCTCCAGGAGGTGCTGTTCGACCAGCTCGGCATGCCGAAGACGAAGAAGATCAAGACGGGGTACACCACCGACGCCGCGAGCCTGCAGGACCTGTTCGTCAAGACCGAGCACCCGTTCCTCGCGCACCTGCTCGCCCACCGCGATGTGTCCCGCCTGCGAGTGACCGTGGAGGGTCTGCTCAAGTCGGTGGCGCCCGACGGCCGCATCCACACGACGTTCCAGCAGACCATCGCCGCGACGGGACGGCTGAGCTCGACCGACCCCAACCTGCAGAACATCCCGATCCGCACGGAGGCGGGCCGGCAGATCCGCCGGGCCTTCCGCGTCGGCGAGGGCTACGAGTCCCTCCTGACCGCGGACTACAGCCAGATCGAGATGCGGATCATGGCGCACCTGTCGGGCGACGAGGGCCTCATCGCGGCGTTCGTCTCGGGCGAGGACCTGCACCGCTACGTCGGCTCCCGCGTCTTCGAGGTGGCGCCGGCGGACGTGACCGCCGAGATGCGCTCCAAGATCAAGGCCATGTCGTACGGCCTGGCCTACGGCCTGAGCGCGTTCGGGCTCTCGCAGCAGCTGAACATCGCCACGAGCGAGGCGCAGGCGCTCATGGACGACTACTTCGAGCGGTTCGGCGGCGTGCGCGACTACCTCGCGGGCGTGGTCGAGGAAGCGCGTGCGACGGGGTACACCGCCACGATCCTCGGCCGCCGTCGCTACCTGCCCGACCTCACGAGCGACAACCGGCAGCGCCGGCAGATGGCTGAGCGCATGGCCCTCAACGCCCCGATCCAGGGCAGCGCCGCCGACATCATCAAGCTCGCGATGCTGCGCGTGCAGAAGGCGCTCGACGACCGTGGCCTGGGCTCGCGGCTGCTGCTGCAGGTGCACGACGAGCTCGTGGTCGAGGTGGCCCCGGGCGAGCGCGCCGTGGCCGAGGAGGTGCTGCGCTCGGAGATGGGCGCGGCCTTCGCGCTGACGGTGCCGCTGGACGTCTCGGTCGGTACGGGCCCCACCTGGCACGACGCGGGCCACTGACGCTCCGGCCGGCCGCCGTTGGTGCGACGCCTGCCGCCGAGATCTGGTGTTCTCGTCGAGATCTGGTCGTGCGCAACCAGATCTCGACGAGAACACCAGATCTCAGCGGACGGTCCGCTGCTGTCACACCGGCGGGAGGTCCGTCAGCGGGCGCAGGCGGGGGCGCCGACCCGGCTCGGTGTGGCGCAGCACGCGCCGGACGAGCTCGGCCGGGCTGTCCCGTGCGGTCACCCGGAGCAGTTCGCGCCCTGCCTCACGGATGGCGTCCTCCCGCCGCTTCTCCTCGAACCGTGCGACATCGGCCGCGTACCGTCGGTCGGGGACCCCGTCCCGGTACTTGACGAACCCGTCGAACTCGAGGAGTGGGCCCCACTCGTCCCAGCCGACGTCCGCGTGGAACGTGCCCAGCCGGGTGCTCACGGGGACCTGGGTGCGCGGCCGCGGGAACCCGGCGCGCAGCAGCACGTAGCGGGTCCAGGTCTCCCACGGCGACTGCGCCCCGGCGTCCGCGAGCTCGACGACGAGCCGTGCGCGGCGCCGGTTGCGCCGGTCAGGCCGGGCCTCCACCGCGGTGAGGAGGGTGTCGCGCCGCATGCCCTGAGCGAGCGCCCAGTCAGCGAGCACCAACCCGTCGAGCGGTGGCACCGTGGCGAGGCAGTCGAGCACCGTGCGCGCCGGCGAGGTGACGGGAACGCCCGCGACGCTGACGACCTCGTCGTCGACCAGGCTCGTCCGGTGCCGCACGATGTCGCGGGCGCCACCTGCGTTCGCGCCGTACTGCTGGATCACGTGGACCTGCCGGGGTGTGCGCCACATCGGTGCCCCGTGGAGCAGCGCCGCGCTGACGTGGCTGATCACGTGGGCAGCCGTGAGCTGCCGGTGCACGGCGACCACGAGCTGCTCCGCCCGGAGCCGTGCGCGGGCGGCGGGGCCGGTGTCGACCCCGACGTCGTCCACGGTGCGGTAGGCCCCACGCCGTAGTCGCTCCACCTCACCCGCGGACAGTGCACGGCGGAGCAGGCTGAAGTCGTGGTCACGGGCGAGCAGGATCTCGGACACGGCACCAGGCTCGGCCGTCGCGGCGCACGCCGGGGACGCGACGCCGGCATCCTGTGGACGGACGCGCCGCCCGGCCATCTGTGGTCCCGCTCGCCGCCCGTCATTCCGTGCGCAGGGCCCGTCCGGCGGTCAGGCGGCGTGACCCGCTGACGTGCTGACGCACCGCCCGCACCGTGCCCGCTGCTGAGATCTGGTGTTGCTGTTGAGATCTGGCCGTGCACTACCAGATCTCAACAGCAACACCAGATCTCGACGGACATCAGCCTCGGGTGCCGCTCTGCGCACCCCGTGCCGTGCACCCCGTGCCGTGGACGCGCCCAGCGGACCCGGTTCCGTGCCCCCGTCCCATCGGAGCCAACGGGGGAGCTCCCGGGTGGGCTGAGTGCCAGCTGCGTCACTGACATCTGGTGTTTCTGGTGAGATCTGGTCGTGCACGGCCAGAACTCACCGGAAACACCAGATCTCAGCGGACGGGCCCAGCACCCCATCCGGCGACCGGGCAACGCTCACCGGGTCGTCACGAAGACTGCCGTGCCCGGCAGGTAGCGGCCGCGTTCGGGGCCCCAGCCGCCCCACACCTCGCTGTTCCACGCGGGCCACTCCGGCTCGACCAGGTCGACCAGCCGCAGCCCCGCCGCCACGACGTCGCGCACGTGGTCGCCCAGGGTGCGGTGGTACTCGGCGTACAGGACGCGGTCGGCGGCGTCGGTCTCGACGTAGGGCCGGCGGTCGAAGTACGAGCGGGTCGCCGTCAGGCCGCGGAGGGTCGGGTCGTCCGGGAACGCCCAGCGCAGCGGGTGCGTCACGGAGAACACCCAGCGGCCGCCGGGCCGCAGCACCCGGGCGGCCTCGCGGTGCACCCGGACGGCGTCGGGCACGAAGGGCACGGCACCGAACGACGTGAAGACGACGTCGAACGAGGCGTCGGCGAAGGGCAGGGCCCGCGCGTCGGCCTGCAGGCGCGGGACGCGGACCCCGGTGGCGTCGTCGAGCACGGCGGCCCCGGCGAGCATGCCTGCCGAGTAGTCCGTCGCCACGGCTCGCGCCCCGCGCGCGGCGAGCCAGCGCGAGCAGTGCGCCGCACCGGCACCGACCTCCAGCACGTCGCGGCCGGCGACGTCGCCCAGCAGGCCCGCTTCCGCCTCGGTGAGGCCCTCGGGACCCCAGCGGAACCCCGCGTCACCGAGGAAGTCGCGGTGCTCGTCGAGGTACTCGTCGGCGTTGGCGTCCCACCAGCGGCGGGCGGCGCCGCCGTCGTCGGGCACGTCGCGGTAGCCGAAGGACACGGCCTGGTCGTCGTTCACGGGGACCATCATCCCGCCAGGAGTGCCCGCGCACGCCCGGGTGAAGCGGCAGGTCGACCAGCTACCGCCTACCACAGACACACCGGTAACGAAAGGGTCACGATTGGATTGCGAGACCAGGCGAGAAATACGGAAGCAACGAAAGGACTCCTAAGGTCAGGCGCAAACGTCTGCGCGTCGTCGTGCCCGAACCCGGGCCCGCCGGTGCGCTCGAGGAAGGAGAGTGCCATGCGTCGACGCGCTACGCGCCTTGCGGGCGGCGTCACCCTGGTGACTGCGCTCGCAGTGGCTCTGAGCGGCTGTGTCGCGAGCGAGCGGGACCCCGAAGGCAGCTCCAGCGGGGGCGGCGACGGCACGTTCGTCTTCGCCGGCTCGGCGGAGCCCAGCTCGCTCGACCCCGCGTTCGCCAGCGACGGCGAGACGTTCCGGGTCGCGCGCCAGATCTTCGAGGGCCTCGTCGGCGTCGAGCCCGGCACCGCCGACCCGGCGCCGCTGCTCGCCGAGAGCTGGGACATCAGCGAGGACGGCCTGACGTACACGTTCCACCTCAAGGAGGGCGTGACGTTCCACGACGACACGCCGTTCGACGCCGAGGCCGTGTGCGCCAACTTCGACCGCTGGCACGACTGGACCGGCCTGGCCGCCCACGAGAACCTCTCGTACTACTACAAGGCCGTCTTCGGCGGGACGGGCGACAACAGCCTGTACGACTCGTGCGAGGCGTCCGACGAGGCGACCGCCGTCGTCACGCTGAACACGCCGATCCCCGAGCTCATCCCGGCGCTGTCGCTGCCGTCGTTCTCCATGCAGTCGCCCGCGGCGGTGGAGGAGTTCGGCGCGGACGAGGTCGAGGGCACGGCCGACGCGCCGCAGCTCACCGAGTACGGCCGCGAGCACCCGACCGGGACGGGCCCGTACACGTTCCAGGAGTGGAAGAGCGGCGAGAGCGTCACGCTGGCCGCCAACGAGAACTACTGGGGCGAGATCGGCGACGTCAAGAAGATCATCTTCACGGTGATCTCCGACGGCACCGCCCGCCGCCAGGCGCTCGAGGCCGGCGACATCGACGGCTACGACCTGGTCGCCCCCGCCGACGTCGCGGCGCTCGAGGAGGCCGGTTACACCATCCTCAACCGCGACGCGTTCAACATCCTGTACCTGGGCATGAACCAGGCGCAGAAGCCGCTGGACGACATCCGCGTGCGCCAGGCGATCGCCCACGCGATCGACAAGGACGCGCTGGTCCAGGCCGCGCTGCCGGAGGGCACCACCGCGGCCACGCAGTTCATCCCGGAGATCGTGTCCGGCTACAGCGACGACGTCACGACGTACGAGTACGACCCCGAGAAGGCCAAGGACCTCCTCAAGGAGGCCGGCCAGGAGAACCTCGAGCTCGAGTTCAACTACCCGACCGAGGTCTCGCGCCCGTACATGCCGGACCCCGCCGCGATCTACGAGGCCGTCTCGGCGGACCTCGAGGAGGTCGGCATCACGGTGACCGCGACGCCGGAGCCGTGGAGCCCGACGTACATCGACACCATCCAGGGCGGCGAGAACCACGGGCTGCACCTGCTCGGCTGGACGGGTGACTACAACGACACCTACAACTTCATCGGCACGTTCTTCGGTGCGAAGTCGCTGGAGTGGGGCTTCGACGACCAGGAGGTCTTCGACGCCATCAAGGACGCGCGCAACGCTCCGCTCGAGGAGCAGGAGGCGGCCTACATGCACGCGAACGAGGTCGTCATGGACGCCCTGCCGGGTGTCCCGCTGGCCAGCCCGGTGCCGTCGCTCGTCGTGGCGCCCGGCGTCGAGGGCTACCCGATCTCGCCCGTGCAGGACGAGGTCTACAACGTCATCAGCCTCGGCGGTGGCGAGTAACGGAGGCGGCACGGGGAGGGAGTAAGGTTCCCTTCCGCACCACCCGAGGTGGCGACGCCGTCGGGTGACGTCTCAGGTCGGGGCGCGGCTGGTGCCGCGCCCCGACCCCTGTCCCCTCATCGCCGGGCCCGGCCACGGTCGGCACGACCCGGGCGACCGATCACCGCATGTCTTCGAGGAACGATGCTCCGACTGATCGTGCAGCGCCTGCTGCTCCTGATACCCCTCCTGCTGGGCTTGTCGGTCCTGCTGTTCGGCTGGGTCCGCGCACTGCCGGGCGGGCCCGTGCAGGCCATGCTCGGCGAGCGGTACACCCCGGAGGCCGCGGCGGAGATCGAGGCCCAGCTCGGGCTCGACCAGCCCCTGATCGTCCAGTACGGCAAGTACCTCCTGCGGCTGCTGCAGGGCGACTTCGGCGTCTCGCTGCAGAGCGGGCGGCCCGTGCTGGAGGAGTTCTTCACGCGCTTCCCCGCCACGATCGAGCTCACGGTGGTCGCCCTGGTCTTCGCGATCGGTATCGGCATCCCGCTCGGGTACGTGGCCGCACGCCGCGCGGGATCCGTGGTCGACCACTCGGCCGTCGTGGTGTCGCTCATCGGCGTCACGGTGCCCGTGTTCTTCCTGGCGTTCATCCTCAAGTACCTCTTCGCCGTCGAGCTGGGCTGGTTCCCGACGACCGGCAGGCAGAGCGCCACGATGATCGCGACGCACCCGACCAACTTCTACGTCCTGGACGGCCTGCTCACCGCCGAGTGGGACGCCGCGTGGGACGCCCTGGTCCACCTGATCCTGCCCGGCATCGCGCTCGGCTCGATCCCGTTGGCGATCGTGGCCCGCATGACGCGCGCCGCCGTCTCCGAGGTGCAGAACGCCGACTACGTGCGCACAGCCCGCGCCAAGGGCATCAAGGCCTCGCGCCTGCGTGGCCAGCACATCCTGAAGAACGCCATGCTCCCCGTGGTGACGACGATCGGCCTGCAGGTCGGTCTGCTGCTGTCCGGAGCGGTGCTCACCGAGACCGTCTTCGCGTTCAGCGGCATCGGCAGCTTCCTCGCCGACTCCGTCTTCAACGCCGACTACCCGGTGATGCAGGGCTTCGTGCTCATGATCGCCGTGGTCTACGCGTTGGTGAACCTGCTCGTCGACGTCTCGTACGGGCTGATCGACCCCCGGCTGAGGAGGCAGCAGTGAGTGCCAACGAGCTTCCTGTGACCGACGGCGAGGCCGCCGCGCCGCTGCACGCGAGCATCCACGGCGACGGCCCCGCCGGCGCCGACCACGGCGGCGAGGGCGTCTGGGCGCGCGCGTGGCGCACGCTGCGCAGGAACCCGGTCGCGATCATCGGGTTCGTCATCGTCGCGGTGTTCGTGCTCGTCGCGGTGCTCGCACCGCTGCTGGCCCCGTACGGCGGCACCGAGCTGCCGGGCCGCGCCGACGTGCGCCCCACCCTCATCCCCGGCCCGTCGGCCGAGTACCCGCTCGGCCTGGACCGCTACGGCGGTGACGTGCTGAGCAAGCTGATCTGGGGCGCCCAGGCCTCGCTGCTGGTCGGCGTGCTGTCCACGCTGTTCGGCCTGACGGGCGGGCTGCTGCTCGGCCTGCTGGCCGGCTGGTTCGGCAAGTGGGTCGACTTCGCCGTGATGCGCCTGGTGGACCTCATGCTCTCGGTGCCGTCGCTGCTGCTGGCGGTGTCGATCGCGGCGATCGTCGGCCAGTCCTCGATGGCGGTCATCATCGCCATCGGCGTGGTGCAGGTGCCGATCTTCGCGCGACTCCTGCGCGGCTCGATGCTCGCGCAGAAGGGTCAGGACTACGTGCTGGCCGCCTCGGCGCTCGGCCTGACGCGGCGCTCGGTGACCATGAGCCACGTGCTGCCCAACAGCGTGGGCCCCGTCATCGTGCAGGCCACGCTCAGCCTGGCCACGGCCGTGATCGAGGCGGCGGCGCTGTCCTTCCTCGGCCTCGGCGGCGGCGAGCCGTCGACGGCGGAGTGGGGCCGCATGCTGACCGCCGCCCAGCAGGAGCTCGCCGTCGCGCCGCGGCTGGCGATCCTGCCCGGCATCTGCATCGCCGTGACGGCCCTCGGCTTCACCCTCGTGGGCGAGAGCCTGCGCGAGGCCCTCGACCCCCGGAACAGGACCCGACGATGAACGACACCGCAGACAAGAACCCCGGTGCCGCGGGCGCCGGCGCACAGGAGGACGACGTCGTCCTGCGCGTCGAGGACATGTCCGTCGACTTCCGTACCGAGCACGGCGCCGCGCGCGCCGTCGCGGGCGCGAACCTGACGGTCCGGCGCGGTCAGACCGTCGCGATCGTGGGGGAGTCGGGCTCCGGCAAGACCACCCTCGCGATGGCGGTGCTCGGCCTGCTGGCGAGCAACGGCTCGGTCGCCGAGGGGCACATCTGGTTCAAGGGCGAGGACCTGGGCGCCGTCTCGCCGCAGCGCATGGCGCAGCTGCGCGGCACGGAGCTGGGGCTGGTGCCGCAGGACCCGATGACGAACCTGGACCCGATCATGCAGATCGGCCGCCAGATCGACGAGGGTCTGATCGACAACGGCCTGCGCACGCTCCGGGACGCCCGGTCGCGCACGGTCGAGCTGCTCGACGAGGTCGGCCTGCCCGACGCGCGCAGGCGGGCCTCGCAGTACCCGCACGAGTTCTCCGGCGGCATGCGCCAGCGCGCGCTCATCGCGATGGGTCTCTCGGGCCGCCCCGCGCTGCTCGTCGCCGACGAGCCGACGTCGGCGCTCGACGTGACGGTCCAGCGCGGCATCCTCGACCAGCTCTCCGGCCTGACGCACGAGCTCGGCACGGCCGTCCTGCTCATCACGCACGACCTCGGGCTGGCGGCCGAGCGCGCGGACATCGTCGTGGTCATGTACCGCGGCGACATCGTGGAGCAGGGCCCGGCACGCCAGGTGCTCACGGCTCCGCAGCACGAGTACACGAAGCGGCTCATGGCGGCCGCGCCGTCGCTCGCGTCGCGCCGGATCGAGATCGCGCGCGAGCGCGGCCTGGACGACGTCCTCGACGAGGCCCTCCTCGCCCCGGGCGAGGAGCAGGCCTCCGGCGCGACGGCGGCCCAGGACTCCGCCGCGGGCGGCGCCGAGCCGACGCCGCTCGTCGAGGTGCGCGACGCGACCAAGGTGTTCTCGATCCGGGGCAACGGCCTGTTCTCCCGGAGCAAGGACTTCACGGCCGTCGACGGCGTGACCCTCGACATCCCGCGCGGCTCCACCGTCGCGGTGGTGGGCGAGTCGGGCTCGGGCAAGTCGACCCTCGCCCGCATGATCCTCGACATCGAGAAGCCGACGTCCGGCACGATCACGTTCGACGGCACGCCCGTCGGGTCGGGCGGGCACCGGGAGCAGATCGCCTACCGGCGCCGGGTGCAGCCTGTGTTCCAGGACCCGTACTCGTCGCTCGACCCCCTGTACTCGGTGTTCCGGGCGATCGAGGAGCCGCTGCGCGCGCACGACTACGGCGACGCCGCGGCCCGGCGCGCCCGCGTCGAGGAGCTCGCCGAGCAGGTGGCGCTGAGCAAGGGCCAGCTGCAGCGGTTCCCGTCGGAGCTGTCGGGCGGCCAGCGCCAGCGCGTGGCGATCGCCCGGGCGCTCGCGCTCTCGCCCGAGCTCGTCGTGTGCGACGAGGCGGTCTCCGCGCTCGACGTGGTGGTGCAGGCGCAGATCCTGCAGCTTCTCGCCGGCCTGCAGGAGGAGCTCGGCCTGACGTACCTCTTCATCACGCACGACCTCGCCGTCGTGCGGCAGATCGCCGACCGCGTGCTCGTCATGCAGCAGGGCCGGATGGTCGAGGAGGGCACCGTGGATGCCGTGTTCGACTCGCCGAGCACGGACTACACGCGCGCGCTGCTCGACGCGATCCCGGGCAGGGACCTGGAGCTCGCGCTCTGACTCCTGCACCCGGCAGTCACCCGGCAGTCACCCGGCGGACCGGGCTCGCGTTGACCGGTCCGCTGCCGCGCCACTAGGATGACTGGCGGTGCCGTGCGCCCTCCGGCGACCTTCGGGACCACACCATCAGAGCAAGACCGACCCTGTCCGTACTACACCATGTCCGCATCGGAGCATCGAACTCAATGACCATCTCCACCCCTGCGAAGTCCGCACCCCAGGTTGCCGTCAACGACATCGGCACCGAGGAGGACTTCCTTGCTGCCATCGACGCCACCATCAAGTACTTCAACGATGGTGACATCGTCGAAGGCACGATCGTCAAGGTGGACCGTGACGAGGTCCTTCTCGACATCGGCTACAAGACCGAGGGTGTCATCCCGTCCCGGGAGCTCTCGATCAAGCACGACGTCGACCCTGGCGAGGTCGTCGCCGTCGGCGACGCCGTCGAGGCCCTGGTCCTCCAGAAGGAGGACAAGGAAGGCCGCCTGATCCTGTCCAAGAAGCGCGCCCAGTACGAGCGCGCCTGGGGCACGATCGAGAAGATCAAGGAAGAGGACGGTGTCGTCACCGGCACCGTCATCGAGGTCGTCAAGGGCGGCCTCATCCTCGACATCGGGCTGCGCGGCTTCCTCCCCGCCTCGCTCGTGGAGATGCGTCGCGTCCGCGACCTCCAGCCGTACGTCGGCAAGGAGATCGAGGCCAAGATCATCGAGCTCGACAAGAACCGGAACAACGTCGTGCTGTCGCGCCGCGCCTGGCTCGAGCAGACGCAGTCCGAGGTCCGCTCCACCTTCCTGCAGACCCTGCAGAAGGGCCAGGTGCGCCCGGGCGTCGTCTCCTCGATCGTCAACTTCGGTGCGTTCGTGGACCTCGGCGGTGTCGACGGTCTGGTGCACGTCTCCGAGCTGTCCTGGAAGCACATCGACCACCCGTCCGAGGTCGTCGAGGTGGGCCAGGAGGTCACCGTCGAGGTGCTCGACGTCGACTTCGACCGCGAGCGTGTCTCCCTGTCGCTGAAGGCGACGCAGGAGGACCCGTGGCAGACCTTCGCCCGCACGCACGCCATCGGTCAGGTCGTGCCCGGCAAGGTCACCAAGCTGGTTCCGTTCGGTGCGTTCGTGCGTGTCGAGGACGGCATCGAGGGCCTGGTGCACATCTCGGAGCTGGCCGTGCGCCACGTCGAGCTGCCGGAGCAGGTCGTCACCGTCGGTGCCGAGGTGTTCGTCAAGGTCATCGACATCGACCTGGAGCGCCGCCGCATCTCGCTGTCGCTCAAGCAGGCCAACGAGGGCGTGGACCCGGAGTCCGAGGACTTCGACCCCGCGCTGTACGGCATGGCTGCCGAGTACGACGAGCAGGGCAACTACAAGTACCCGGACGGCTTCGACCCGGAGACCAACGAGTGGCTCGAGGGCTACGAGGCGCAGCGCGAGGCGTGGGAGGCGGAGTACGCCAAGGCGCACGAGCGCTGGACCGCGCACCGCAAGCAGGTCGCCGAGGCGCTGGCCGCGGACACGGACGCGTCGACCGACGCGCCGGCCGCCGCCGCTGCCGGTGGCACCTCGTACTCCTCGGCTCCGGCCGAGGAGGCCGGCGGCACGCTGGCCTCGGACGAGGCCCTCGCCGCGCTCCGCGAGAAGCTCACGGGCAACTGATCCTGCCGCTGAGCAGGGTCGTCTGACCCGAGCCGTACGACGGCCCGTCGCCCCTTCGGGGGCGGCGGGCCGTCGTCGTTTTCAGGATGTGGTGCGGCCGGCGGCGCGTTCCCTGCGGCACAGCGCGCTGACCTGCGGCGACGCCTCCGGGGCCGGGCGAAATCCGGTATCACACGGCCGCTGGCCAGGGCGCCGGACCTGCGGTTGGATGACTGCCCATGAGACGACCCGGACCCGACGAGGCACGGGGCACCGTGAGTCCTGCCGGTCTCCTCGCGCCCGAGCGCGGGATCGTCCCGTTCACCGGCCGTGCGCGCGAGCTCGCCGAGCTGCGGGCGTGGGTGCGCTCCCGCGAGCCGGTGGCACTGCGTCTCGTGTGCGGCCTGGGCGGCGTGGGCAAGACCCGCCTGGCCCGCGAGCTGGGCCGCAGGCTGCGCCGCACGGGCTGGACGGTCGTGCACGTGCTGCCCGGACAGGAGGTCGCCGCGGTCGAGGGGGTCGCCGACGCGCGGCGTGCGCTGCTCGTGGTGGACGACGCGGGCTTCCGGCCCGGCCTGCCCGCGATGCTCGACGCGCTGGGCGCCGTCCCGCGCCGGGGCCGGCTGCGCGTGCTGCTCCTCGCGCGCACGGGCGGCCAGTGGTGGCCGCGCGAGCGCTGGACGAGCGCGCTGTGGGCGGGGTCGACGCCGTCGGTCACGCAGACCGCGCTCGAGGCGCCGCTCGACGGGGGCGTCGACGTCGCGTACGACCCGGCGCTCGGGGTCCCGGTCGATCGGCCGGACGGCGACCGCGTGGTGGTCGCGGCCGCGACGGCCCGGTTCGCCCGGGCGCTGGGCCGTCCGGCGCCACGCGTCCGGTACGAGCCGGCGCCCG
>NZ_JABEMG010000046.1 GCF_013004695.1 Promicromonospora citrea | reverse complement strand
CGAGGAGCCCCCCACGCCCCCGGCCAACCCCTACGCCCCGCCCCCCACGGACCAGCGCTGACGGCGGCGCCGACGACGGCGCTCCGCGAGAACGACCTGAGGGACAGAAACCGACGGGTTTCTGTCCCTCAGGTCGTTCTCGAAGCGGACCGAACCGCGGTCAGGCGCGGAGGGACGCCATCCAGGCCTCGACGTCCTCCGGGCGGCGGGGGAGGGCCGCGGAGAGGTTCTCGTTGCCGTCCTCGGTGATGAGCACGTCGTCCTCGATGCGGACGCCGATGCCGCGGAACTCCTCCGGCACCGCCAGGTCGTCCGCCTTGAAGTAGAGGCCGGGCTCGATCGTGAACACCATGCCCGGCTCGAGCACGCCGTCGAGGTAGAGCTCGCGGCGGGCCTGGGCGCAGTCGTGCACGTCGAGGCCGAGGTGGTGCGACGTCCCGTGCACCATCCAGCGGCGGTGCTGCTGGCCCTCGTCGGACAGCGCCTGCTCGGCCGTGACGCCGTCGGGCAGGAAGCCCCACTCCTCGAGGCGGGCCGCGATGACCTCCATGGCCGCGGCGTGCACGTCGCGGAACCTCGCGCCCGGCCGGGCGACGGCGAACGCGGCGTCGGCGGCGTCGAGCACGGCCTGGTAGATCTTCCGCTGGACCTCGGTGTACTCGCCGTCGACCGGGAGCGACCGCGTGATGTCGGCGGTGTAGAGCGAGTCGACCTCGACGCCGCCGTCGAGCAGCAGCACGTCGCCCGAGCGGACCTTGCCGTCGTTGCGGATCCAGTGCAGCGTGGTGGCGTGCTCGCCCGAGGCGGCGATCGTCTCGTAGCCCACGGCGTTGCCCTCGAGGCGGGCGTGACCGTCGAACGTGGTCTCGACGACCCGCTCTCCGCGCCGGTGCCCGAGCGCGCGGGGCAGGGCGCGCACGACGGCCTCGAAGCCCTCGATGGTGCGGGCGACGGCCTCGCGCATCTGCGCGATCTCGTACTCGTCCTTGACCAGGCGCAGCTCCGAGGTGGCCTCGACGAGCGCCTCGTCCGTGAGGCCCTCCTCGTCCTGGAGCCCCGCCTCGAGCCGCAGCTCCTCGACGAGGGCCTCGACGGCGTCGTCGGCACCGGAGACGACGAGCAGCTGCACGCCGCCGTCGCCGAGGTCCTTGGCCAGGGCGTCGCCCAGCTCGTCGACGTGCCGTGCCTCGATGCCGGTGAGCGACTCGACGTCGGCCAGCGAGGGCCGGGCGCCGACCCAGAACTCGCCGTAGCGCGCGTCGGCGTAGAACTCCTCGTTGTCGCGCGGCGCGAGCGGACGCACGTACAGCACGGCGTGGTGGTTCGAGCCGCCGTCTCCCGACCCCTCCTCGACGGGGTGCAGGACGAGCACGGCGTCGGGCTCCTGATCGGTGCCCAGGCCTGTGAGGTGGGCGAACGCCGAGTGCGGACGGAACCGGTAGTCGGTGTCGTTCGACCGGGGCTTGAGCGAGCCCGCCGGGACGACGAGGCGCTTGCCGGGCAGCCGCTCGGACAGGGCGGCGCGCCGGGCCGCGGTGTACGGCGCGGCGGGCGACGGCTCGAGGTCGAGCTCGGTGCGCGGGGCCCACTGCGACATCACGAAGTTCTTGAACGCCGTGGACGCCGGGCGGTGCGAACGGTTGGAGCCGCGGTCGGCGGCCGGTTGCTCTTCGGGCTGCGATGCAGTGGTGGGCTCGCTCATGAGCCCAGTGTTTCACGCGCGCCGGGAGAAGTCGGAGAGCGCCCGGGTGAGGATCCGGTTGAAGGCCTCCGGCGCCTCGGTGTTGACGTCGTGGCCCGCGCCGGGGACGACGACGAGGGAGCCGTCCTGCGCCGCGGCGACGTGCCGGTGCTCCCCGAGGCGCATCGCGTCGCGCGCCCCGTTGACGAACCACACGGGCAGCCGCAGGGCGCGCACGCTGGCGAGCGACGAGCGCCCGACCAGGTGCGTGAGCGAGTCGGTGACGACGTCCCACGTCGGTCGGTACGGGTCGGCGGTCCGGCCGGGTGCGATCTCGACCTCGCGCAGGTCGGCGCCGCCGGGCGCGCCGCGGCCCGTCCGGAACGGCGGGCGCAGGACCTGGGGCAGCGCGACCCGCGGCAGCGACAGCCGCGGCCGGTGCACCGTCGGGTGCACCTCGCGGCCCGTGAGGCGCCGGCCGAGATAGCCCGCGCTCGCGACGGCCCGGGCGACGTCGCGGTAGAGCCGCACCGGCTTGCCCTTGGGGTCGGCGGTGCAGCCGGCCGCGACCACACCGGCGAGCCGGTCGGCGTTGTCCCCGTGGGCCGCCCACGCGAGCGACGTGTACCCGCCGAGCGACAGCCCGACGAGGGCGACGGGTCCCGGCAGCGACGCGACGGCGTCGTCGACCGCCTCGAACGCGCCGTCCATGCTGAACCGGTCGTGCCTGCGCGCGCCGTGCGCGGGCAGGTCGACGGCGACGGCCTCGTGCCCGGCAGCGCGCACGTGCTCCACCTGGCTCCCCCAGATCGCGCCGGAGGCGCGCATGCCGTGCACGAAGACGACGCTCGTGCGGGTGCTGTGCGGGCGGTGGTCGCTGCTGTTCATCCCTTCCAGCATGCGCGCAGGCCCCGGTCGCCCGGCGGACATCGGCCGAACGCCGCGTGGACGTGCTGTGTGGGCCTGGCGCCGGAGCCCGACGTCGTCCGGAATGCCCGGAGCGGGAGGCCCAGGGTGCCGCACCTCACCCCGCTCGGGACGCTCAGGCGCCTCCCACATCTCTACCCTGGTGGGGTGATCGACCTCCACACGCACTCCACGGCGTCAGACGGGACCGACTCGCCAGCGCGCCTGGTCGAGGTCGCCGCGCGGGCCGGGCTCACGACCCTCGCCCTCACCGACCACGACACCACGTCCGGCTGGGCGGAGGCCGCCGGGTCGGCGGCCCGCCAGGGGATCGCCCTGGTGCGCGGCGCCGAGATCTCGGCCATCGCCGCCACCCGGGGCTGGGGGACGGGTGTGCACCTGCTGGCCTACCTGCACGACCCCGCCCACCCGGACCTCCTGGCCGAGACCGAGCGCACCCGCGACGACCGCGAGTCCCGGGCCCGGCGCATGGTCGACCTGCTCAGCGAGGACTACCCGATCACCTGGGCGGACCTGCTCGCCCAGACGCAGCCCGGCACGACGCTCGGCCGGCCGCACATCGCGGACGCCCTCGTCGCGGCGGGCGCCGTCCGCGACCGCGACGAGGCGTTCGCGACCATCCTGCGTCCGGGCACGCGGTACTACGTGGGGCACTACGCGCCCGACGCCGTCGCCGCCGTCCGAGCGGTCCGGGCCGCGGGCGGGGTGCCCGTGCTGGCGCACCCGGGTGCGGACGCCCGGGGTCGCGTGGTGCCCGACTCGATGATCGAGGAGCTCGCCGACGCCGGGCTCGCCGGCCTGGAGGTCGACCACCGCGACCACACCCCGGACACGCGCCGCCGCCTGCGCGACCTCGCCGGGGCGCTGGGGCTGCTGGTCACGGGGTCGAGCGACTTCCACGGCGCGGGCAAGCAGAACCGGATCGGGGAGAACACGACCGCGCCGGAGGTGCTCGACGCGATCGCCGAGCAGGGGTACCTCGAGGTGCTGCGGTGAGCTGGTTCGACGTCGCCCTGTTCACCGAGGTCTTCGTGACGCTCTTCGTCATCATGGACCCGCCGGGCACCGTGCCCGTGTTCCTGGCCCTCACGTCCCGCATGACGGCGGCCGACCGCCGCCGGGCCGCGCGGACCGCGATCTTCGTCGCGTTCGGCGTGATCGTGGTGTTCGCGGTGTTCGGTCAGCTCCTGCTCGACCACATGGGCATCTCGCTCGCCGCGCTCCAGGCCTCGGGCGGGCTGCTGCTGCTCCTCGTCGCGCTCGAGCTGCTGATGGGCAAGATGGACGCGGGCGAGACCGAGTCCGGCGGCTCCGCGCGCAACGTGGCGCTCGTGCCCCTGGCGACGCCGCTGCTCGCAGGGCCGGGCACGATCGTCGCCACCATGGTCTTCGTCCAGCAGGGCGTCAACGCGGGCGAGTCGCCGATCGGCCACTACGCGTCGATCGGCATCGCGATCGTCGCGGTGTGCATCTGCACGTGGGCGGCCATGCGGTTCGCCGGGGTGGTGCACCGCGTGCTCAAGGACTCCGGCGTCACGCTCGTGACCCGCATCGCGGGCGTGCTGCTCGCCGCGATCGCCACGCAGATGATCGCCAACGGCGTCATCGAGTTCGTCCGGATGGCCTGACCCGGTCAGACGTCGACCGTCTCCAGACGGACCGCGACCGGTTCGTCGGGGGTCAGGCGCTCGGCCTCCCGCACCTTCTTCTTCATCGGCAGCACGTAGCCGCCGTCGCGGTCGCTCGGGAACACCGACGTCGTCCACGTGCTGCCACCGACCGTGACGCGCACCCGCACCGAGCCGAACCCGCGCGGCGGCAGGGGGAGGTCCGCCAGCTCGTCCGAGTGCTCGGGCGGCACGGTGACGAACCACCAGGAGTCGGTGCGCGCCTCCCACTGCCACAGGGGTGCGGTGAACTCGATCTGCACGTCACCGAGTCTGCCAGAGGGGTCTGACACTCCCGGGGACGGGGACGACGGACCCCCGGGCCACGCCGTGGCCCGGGGGTCCGAGGTGCGGACGTCAGTCCGTGGCGCCCGACGCGGGGCCCGACGTCGAACCCGCGTCCGTGGCCGGCTGGCCGCCGCGCGTGCGGCGGCGCGTACGTCGGACTCGGCGGCCTCGGCCTCGGCCCTGGCCTCCAGTGCCGCTGCCTTGGTCGCGGCGGCAGATTCCTCGGCCTTCTCCGACATCAGCACGGCGTGCTTCATGAAACGGGCAGCCCGCTTCTGCTCGTCCTCGACGATGCCGACCAGGTGGGCGATCGTCGCCGCCTCCTCGTCGAGGGCCCGAGCGATGTGCTGCCCGGAGTCGAGGAACGCACGGATCGCCTCGGGGGAACCGTCCGTCAACGCACGCTCGGCCGAGATCTCGACCTGGGGTGATGCGCCCGACAGGATCCGCAGCACCTGCGCACGGTCGTCCTCGTCCTGCGCGGCCGCGACACCTCGGTCGAGGAACGCGCGGAGCGCCTCGGTCGACCCGTCGTCGAGTGCCTCCCGCGCCCGGCGCGCTACGGCGGTTCCACCGACGTCGAGGACAGCGAGCACCATGGCCCGGAGATCCTCGTGGACCGACGCGGCGAAGCCGCCCGCCAGGAAGGCGGACACCGCCTCGTCACCGGTGTCCAGCGCGTCGCCGATCGCAGCGCGGGCCGCCCGCCCCGAGAAGTCCAGGGCGGAGAGCAGTGCGGCGCGCTCGTCCTCGGCCTGCGCGACGGGCAGCTCCTCGGCCAGGAAGGTGCTGATGTCGGCCGCCGAGCCCAGCAGCGCAGCGGCCGCCCCGGCCCGCACCAGCCTGCCGCCGGTCTTGTGCGCCCACACGACCCGGCCGCGCTCCGTGTCGGGCAGCCCGGTGTCGGACGGCATGGTGTCCTGGGTCGCCGCATACGCAGCGCGGGCCGTGGCGGTGCAGGTCGGCAAGGAGCCGACCACGGCGATACCCGCCATCACGGTGAGTACCTGCCGACGACTCATCGGCAGTCCGTCGCGCCTCATCGGGTCACCCGGATCTCGAGGAGCGTGAAGTCCTCGCCGCCCGAGTCCTGGTCGGACGAGCCGATCGCCTCCCAGTCGTTCGCCGCGACGTCGTAGACCTGCTCGTCGCCTGACTCGGACGTGAGCTCGAGGTGCGTGCTCGTGGCGCTGTTGGTCCGGACACCGTTGGCCCGGTCGATGGCGAGGGTGATCCAGCCCGAGTCACCGGTGGTCCGGAAGCACTTGAAGCCGTCGCCGTAGGTGCTGATGCGCAGCACGTCCTCGGTCGCGCAGTCGGCGACGACGATGTGCCCGTCACCGCGCCGGACCTCGAAGCCCTGCTCGGCCAGGACGCGGTCGGCCCCGGGATAGTTGAAGTCCTCCACGGCGTGCGGCGGGCGCTCGTCGGCGGCGACGCCGGACTGCGTCGCCACGGCCGGCGAGGTGAGGGCGAGAGAGGTCGCGACGACCGCGCCGAGCGCGGCAGCGCCGACGAGCACTCGTGAGAGGCGCCCGGTCTGCGAGAAGTTCAGGTTCATTCGTGTCTCCTTGTCGGTCGGGCGCGTCATCGGATCGAGGAGCCGAAGGCCGCCCCGGCGGCGGGCAGACCGCCGGCGCCGGGCTGGTAGGTGGTGACAGGCTCGGCGGTGCCACCGCTCACGTTGGCCCAGGGCACCGCGTGCGCCACCCCGTAAGGGCTGGGGCCGTCGGGAACGCCGACGTACAGGTGCGTCGAGGTCGCGGACAGCGACGTGCCCAGTTCTTCCTCGGCGACGGCGGTGCCTGGGATGCCGCCGGTGCCCGGGACGAGCTCGAACGCGGTGTCGGCGAGGGAGCCGAGCGGTGAGAAGACCTGGATCAGCCCTGACCGGGTGACGCCGTTGCGTGTCTCGCCGGGGATCCCGACCGCGACGTGCACGGTCTCGGGCGTCCCGACCGCTGCCGGGTCGGTGTTGGTGAGCGCCACGGCGGCACCCATCCGGTCGTTCGCCTCGGCGTCGCCGGGCACGGCGACGTCGGTCTGACCGATCTCGCCGATCTCCGTCCACGTCCCGACCGCGGGGACGTGGAACATCACGACACGGCCGGCGGCCGGCCGGTCGACCCCGGTGCTGTAGTTGGTCTGCGACTCGCCGGGGGACCCGACGGCCAGGAGCGAGTCGGTCGGGCCCGAGGCACCCGCTGGGCGGTACTCCACGAGGTCGAGCGCCGCGCCGAACTGGTCGCCTGCCTCGGAGATGTCGGAGGACTGCTCGCGGTCCTGCTGGAGCCCGGCCAGATAGACCGGGTAGCCGTCGCTGCCGATCTCGTGGGTCACCAGGTGGACGATGCCGGCCTTCGCATAGCTCCCGACGGCTTCGTCGGGCGCCCCGACAGCGATGACGTGGGAGTCGGCGGCGACCACGCTGCCGTACCGGTCGCCGGTCTCGATGTCGCTCCCGAAGTTGGTGGTGTTCTGGTTGAAACCGGTCGTGGGGCGGTCGCCCTGCACGTAGTACACGATGCCGGCGTCCGCATGGCCGGCCAGGTCCTCACCGGGCGAACCCATCACGAGGAAGGGGGTCCCGTCCTCGGTGTGCCCGGCGTCGATCGCGTACCCGAGCTGGTCGCCCGCCTCTCGGCCCGCCGCGCCGAGGATGCCGTCGCCCTTGCCCTGGACGTAGGTCGTGATGTCCGTGCGTGCCGTCAGGCCGTCCGGGTGACCGTGGATGACGTGCACCCAGCCGGTGTCCGCGACCGCGGTTCCCGATGCGGTGGTGAGGTCCTCGTACGGTGCGCCGACCGCCAGGTCGGTGCACCCGTCGAGGTCGGCGTCGTAGGTCGCGATGCTGAACCCGAACTGGTCGCCGGTCTCGGGACCGCCTTCGACACCGGGCGACGCCTGCGTGATCTCCGCGCTCCCGACGCCCCCGCCGTAGATCACGCGGACGAGGCCCGCGCGTGCACTGCCGGAGACGGTGGCGTCCGGGTCGGCGACGGCGACGTCCGGGACCCCGTCGCAGTTGAAGTCCACGATGCGCGGGCTCCGGATGATCGTGTCGACCCAGTCCTTGACGTCGTCGACGCGCGACGCGAGCGCGCCGGTCCGCGTCTCCTCGGGGTCGGACCCGAAGCAGCCGCCCTGCCAGGAGCGCGTCGCGACAGCGACCAGCTCGTAGCCCGCTCCCGCGGCGGGACGCAGCACAGGCGCCCCGGTGTCGCCCGCGCACACCACCGAGCCGTCAAGACCCGAGAGAGGAAGGTCGGCGCCGACCGGTGCACCGGCGCCGAAGGTCCCCGTGTGCCGGCTCAGGGGCGACCACTCGGTCGCGGTGCGGCCGTACCCGGGCACCGCGAGCACCTCGTCGACCGCGGGTGCAGCCGTACCGACCGCGACCGGCGTCACCGACGTGACCGTCCCCGCCAGGCGGGCGAGCACGAGGTCGCGGGACTCGTGCGGAACGAGCTCCAGGACGTCGCGGACCGCGCCGTCCGACGTCGTCAGGTCCTCGCGACCGACGGTCGCGGTGGTGGGGACCGCCGGTGCGCCTGCTGCCACCGCGTGCCCGGTCGCCGGGTCCTCCGCGAAGCAGCTCGCGGCGGTCAGGACCCACTCGGGTGCGACCAGCGCGCCGGAGCACGCCCGGGTGGTCGACTCGTCGGTGCCGATGTCCAGGCGGACCGTGTGCTCGACGTCCGCGGCTCCGGGCGCACCGACCACGGCGAGCGCGGGGGGTGCGGCGAGGGTCGCGAGGACCACGGCGCCGAGGGCGGGGACGGCGACGGCGCGCCGCATTGTCTGATGTCTCATGCACGTTCCTTCGTCTGGGGAGGAAGAAGGTCGGTGCCCCCGGCGGTCACCTCAGCGCGCAGAGGTGCGCACGGAGGTGACCTGGCCCCGACCTGTGCCGGAGCGTGCCGTAGAGACGGGGAGACAGGTTGCAGGATCCTGCAACCCGCCGGTCAGGCCGGTGGCGCCCCGGCGTGCGGCCCCGCGATGCTGAGCCGCTCGCGCAGGCGGACGCCCGCGACGAAGCGGGTGGGCGCGTCGAGGAGGTCGAGGACCGTCGCGATGTCGGAGCGCACGGTGCGCACGCTGAGCCCGAGCTTGTCGGCGATCTCCTCGTCGGTGGAGCTGGTGAGCATGAGGGTCACGATGCGGCGCTGGCGCGGGGTCAGCTCGGTGAGGACGGCGGTCTCCGCCTCGCAGGGGTACATGGTGTCGACGACGGCGTCCCAGTAGGCGCGTGCCGCGGTGAGGCAGGCGGTGTCACGCACGTCCATGACGGTGCGTTGGCCCTGGACCACGGGTCCCTCGAGCAGCACGCTGACGCCGTCGATGATCTTCATCTGCAGGGGCGCGAACGCGAAGTAGTAGACGCTCGGGTCCTCCCCGGAGAGCATGAGGCGGGCGTCCGCGTCCAGGCCCGAGCGGTTCCAGATGCTGATCATCCGCATGCCGCGCTCCATGAAGTACGCGTTGTTCGGCAGGCTCACCCGGAGCTGCTCGACCGAGCCGGTGCGGCAGATCGACTCGAGCATGCGCCAGGAGCCCGCGGCCTCGGCGAGGGCGCCGTTGATCTCGGCAGGGCCCCGGCCGATGAGGCGTGCCGCGACCGGCTGGTTGAGCTCGACCGCCCGCGCGACCCTCGACCGTTCGATCTCCAGCCGGGCCACCGCGTCGACCACGCGCTGGGTCTGCGCCCAGGGGAACGTGCTCGGCTTCACGAAGGCGGAGAAGTCGGTGTTGGGCGCCCCCGGCGCCCCGGCAGTCGTCCCGGTCCCCGTCTCGACGCGCACAGCGAACCCCCTCGCATCAGCCCTCGACCGGCCTCCGCCGGCCAAGGGGAGACGGTAACCGAGAGTGGGTGCCCGGCGCTCGCAAGGCCGAAGGCGGTGGCACCCTGGGACCCGCCACCCGTCGGCCCGGGGGGATCGAGGACCCGGCTCAACCTTCCGGGCAGGGGGTGCGTCGTGGGGGACATGAGCATCGATGTCACCGAGCGGGCCGAGGTCCGTGTGGTCCGGTCACGGGACGAGGAGTTCGTCGCGTTCGTACAGGAGGTGCGGCCGTACCTCTTCCGCACCGCCTACCTGCTGTGCGGTGACGCCTACCGTGCCGAGGACCTCGTGCAGGGCACGTTCGAGCGCACCTACCGGTCGTGGCACGCGGTGCGGACGGAGCCGCGCGCCTACGCGCGCCGTGTCCTCGTGAACCTGCGCACCGACACGTGGCGCCGGACCCACCGCACGGACCTGCCCGGGGACGACGCGATCGGGCTCCCCGACACCCCCGACCACGCGGCCCGTGTCGCGGTACGGGACGAGCTCGTGCGGGCGCTCGCGCAGCTCCCGGTGCAGCAGCGCCGGGTGGTGGTCATGCGCCACCTGCTGGATCTGACCGAGGCGCAGGTCGCCGACGAGCTGGGACGGACGGTGGGCACGGTGAAGTCGGCGAACGCACGCGGCCTGGAGAACCTGCGCGCGATCCTCGAGCGCGCCGACCTCGCGGACATCCCGGTGCCGGCCCGCGACGCGGGCGAGACGCTCACCGGGAGCCGGAGGGCGCTGCGCCGTCGTCGCACGGCGCAGGCCGCGCTCGGTGGCGTCGCAGCGCTGCTCGTCGCGTTCTTCCTGGCCGGGCCCGTGTCGGTCCCGGGCATCGGGCCCGTCGCGCTCCCGGGGAGCGAGTGGTTCCGCTCGCTCGTGGGCCTGGAGCGGCCCGACGGCGAGTCCGACGCCGCCCCGCGAACCTGCGCAGGGCGGGCCGAGCCGTCCTGGCTGGAGGCCTGGTGCCCGGTCCGGCTCGACGTGGCGACGGCACCGTCGGCCGCGGCCGGGATCCTGGTCGACGAGACGGTGGTCGACGACCTGTCCCGCTCGCCCGCGTCGACCGGGCTGACGGGCACGTTGGAACCGGACGGCTCCGTGGTGCAGATCCTCGAGCTCGCGGGGGCGCTCCGCGGCTCGGACCCCTACCCCGACCGGATGCTGGTGCTCCGGCTCCTCGACAGGACCGGGGAGAGCTCGGTGGCGCACAACGGGCGTCTCGCCGGCCACGACGCCGAGATCGTGCACGTCGTGCGCCAGGGCGACCGGCTGGCGTGGCTGGAGGTGGCAAGCCCCGAGAGCGTCCTGTCGCCGTGGGCGGTCCGGGTGATCGACGACGTGCACGACCCCGAGGTGCGCACGCTCGTGGAGTCGGACGAGCAGCCCGTGCCGGTCGACCACCGCATCGGGCTCAGCGGTGAGTACCTGCACCTGCGGCGGGACGTCGGCCAGGGGCAGGCGGTGCAGTCCCGGATCCGGCTGGACACCGGCGCCGCCCGGACGGTCGTCGCCGACACGACCGCGTTCGCCGCCACGCCCGACGGCGTCGAGTGGGCGACGAACGACGTCCGCACAGGCCTCGACCTCGGCGGCCAGGCGGACGCCGACGTGGTGCGGCCCACGGTCGGCTTTCCGCCCGCCGGCGGGTACGGCACCGAGACGGTGTCCTCCCTGGCGGCTTCCGAGCAGACGCTCGCCTGGGCGCTCGGCAGCGACCTGTACGTGCTCGACCGGGCGTCGCGGACGGTGACGGTCGTCGAGCTGGAGGCCGAGCCGACGGGTCTCGACGTCGACCGGAGCCTCGTCGCCTGGACGGACGGGACGACCGGGTACGTGCTGGTCGGCGGCCGCCCGTACCGGCTTCCGGGCAGGACGGTCGACGTCGGGGTGGCGGGGGCGGGCGTGGCCTGGACGACCACGGTTCCCGGAGGTGCCGAACCGCAGCTGCACCGGGCCCGCGTGGAGGACCCCGCGCGCTGACGGCGGCTACCGCAGCCCCGCCAGCGCCTCGTCCGCCTCGGCCAGGTCGCCGCGGTCGTACGTGCTGGTCGTGGCCATGATCTCGGCCGCCCCCGTGCGCTCGGCCAGCGCGGCGACCGCGTCCGCGACCTCGTCGGGCGTCCCCGCGACCACCGACCCCAGCCCGCGCTCGACCGACTCCCGTACCTTCGGGCTCGCCCCGCCGACCAGACGCCGCACCTCCTCGACCGGGCGCAGCGCGGTGAACCCGCCGCTCTCGCGCGAGCTGGCCAGCGCCCAGACCTCCGGGAGCAGCAGGTCGCGGGCGCGCTCCGCGGTCGCGGCGACCGCGACGTCGACGCTCGCCACCAGGTACGGCTCGGGCACCCCGGGGCTGGGGCGGAAGTCCCGCGCGTACGCCCGGGCCGCCGCCGTGTCGTGCAGCAGCGGCCCGCCGATGACCGCGGGCAGCCCGAGCCGGGCCGCGAGCCCGAGGCCGCTCTTGATCGCCAGGACGAACAGCGGCGGGGCGGCGACGTGCGGCTTGGCGACGACGTCGTCGTCGGACCCGCCGTGCAGGTAGGCCCGCAGCTCCTCGACCGCGCGCTCGTGCTCCTGCGGGTCGAGCGTCGTACGGCCCAGGGCCCGCCGGATGGCGGACTTGAATGCGAGGGACGCCCCGATACCGACGTCGACCCGCCCGGGGTACAGCGCCTCGAGCAGGCGGACCTGCTCCGCGACGACCAGCGGCGTGTGGTTCGGCAGCATGACGCCGCCCGTGCCGATCCGGATCGTGCGGGTCCGCGCGCCGATCGCGGCGAGCAGCACGGTGGGCGCGGCGCTCGCGATGCCCGGCACGGAGTGGTGCTCGGCCACCCAGAACCGGTGCAGCCCCAGGCGTTCGGCGCGTCCGGCCCGCTCGATCGTCCCGGCGACCGCGTCGGCGTCCGACTCGCCCACGCGGGTGCGGGTGCGGTCGAGGAGCGAGATGCGCATGGGGTGCTCTTTCGGCTCGGGGGCTCGTCGTAGAGACGAACCCGCAGGCCGGGGCCGCGCATTCCCTGCCCGGACGCGACGTCAGAGCCGCAGCAGGGAGAGCACCACGAACGCGAGCGTCGGCAGCATGAGCAGCCCGAGCGCGACGGCGTTGAGCATCCGGTGGTCGCGCAGCAGGGCGATGAACTCCCGCAGCAGCGCGCTCGGCAGGTAGTACCGGGCCGTGCGCGCACCGATCGCGTGCCCCGCGATGCCCAGCCGGCGCAGCAGTGTCGCGGCACGGAACGCGTGGTAGTCGTTGGTGACGGCCAGCAGCGGGCCCTCGACGCCGGCGTCCGCCAGGAGCGTCCGCGAGTAGCGCAGGTTCTGCTCCGTCGTCCGGGACGCGCCCTCCACCAGCACGCCCTCGTCCGGCGCGCCCAGCCCGCGCGCGTGCTCCGCCATCGCCTCGCCCTCGCTGCGCGGCTCGTCCGGCCCCTGCCCGCCGGACAGCACCAGCACCGGACGGCGCTCGCCGCCCTGCACCTCGACCCCCAGCGCCACCCGCTGCGCGAGCAGCGGCGGCACCCGGCCCCCGATCAGCCCCGACCCCAGCACGACGACGGCCGCCGGGGGAGGAGCCAGCCGCGCGACCCGCGCGTACACCAGCGACCAGGCGAGGAACACCGCGAACGCGAACCCCACGTACCCGATCGGGGCCGCGAACAGCAGCAGCACGACAGCGGGCAGCAACCAGCCCGTCAGCACCGACACCAGCCCCGCGCCGATGACGCCCAGCACACCGACACCCGCGATGAGCGACAGCGTGTTGCCGAGGGTGCGGCGCTCGCGGCGCAGCATCGTCACCCCGTTGAGCACGAGCGCGACGCCCAGGCCGAGACCTGCCAGCACCGGGACGGCGAGCATGAGCACGCCGCCCACGATGTTCCGGGTCGTGTCGTCGAACCCCGCGAGGGCGGCCCCGAGCTCGAGCACGGATCTGACCACCCACGCGACGAGCGACGTCGCGGCGAGCCCGAGCAGCACCCCGGGCAGGAGGCGGCGCGGGTCGCGGTAGGCGAGCACGAGGCCCAGGACGGCGAACAGGAGGGTGAAAAAGCCCGGCACGGGTCGATCCTAGGGTCAGACGGCGTCCGACCAGGGGAGTTGCGACGCGCGCCGCCTCATCGTGACGTGCGGCGTCGCTCGCGGTCGGCGGCGAGGCCCAGGTGCTCGGCGACGGCGTCCGCGGTGGCGAGGGTGCGCGCCGTCCGCCCGACGACGAACGGCTGCCGCCCCGGGCCGGGCACCGTGTGGCCGCCGCCGTGGACGGTGAGCAGCCGTACGGGAGGCAGGTCGTCCTGCCGGAAGTCGGTCTGCTCGATCCAGGTGCCGCGGTCGCGCGCCGTGCGCATCCGGTGGGTCGGCTCGGCCGTGATCCCGTTGCGGCGGGCGAGGTAACGGGCCGTCTCCGGCGCGGACAGCGCCGTGCCGTCGACGTGGAAGACGCGCCGCGTGAACGCCGGGAAGCGGCCGCCGGCGTAGGGGACGACCGGGTCCTTCGTGCCGTGCACCAGCAGGATCGGGACCGGGTGCGGTGCGCGCGCGGGCGTCGGGGCGAGGAAGCTCTCCGGCGTCGGCATGGTCGCCGCCACGACCGCGGCGCCCGCGAGCAGGTCCGGCGCCTCGTGCAGCAGGCGCAGCACCATCTGCCCGCCGTTCGAGTAGCCGACGGCGTGCACCCGCCCGGGGTCGACGTCGCGCGTGGCGGCCAGGTGCGCGACGACGCCGCGCACGAAGCCGACGTCGTCGACGTTCTCCCGGCGTGCAGGGAACGTGCTCTCGCGGCGCGCGTCGTTCCAGTTGCCGCGGTACCCGTCGAGGTAGGCGACGACGGCGCCGTGCTCGGTCGCCAGCCGGTCGTAGCCGGCGCCGGTGAAGGCGCGGTGGGTGGCGCCGGACTGGCGCGAGCCGTGGAGCACGAGGACGAGCGGGCGGGATGCTGTGCGCGGTCCGGTGTCCGGCCCGGTGACGACGTCGAGCGTGCGGGTGCGGCCGTCGACGTCGAGCTCGAGGCGGGTGCTGGTGGTCATGCGGGAACGCTAAAGTCTCACATGGTGTGAGGGTCAAGAGGACGGAGCGCGCGATGATCATCAGCGAGCTGAGCGCACACAGCGGGGTCAGCCCGCGGCTGCTGCGGTACTACGAGGAGCTCGGGCTGCTCCCCGCGACCCGCGCCCCCAACGGGTACCGGCAGTACGACGAGAGCGCCGTCGACACCGCGCGCACCGTCCGCATGATGTTCCAGATGGGGTTCCCGCAGGAGAAGGTGCGGGCGCTCCTGGCCTGCGCGTCGCGCACCGCGTCCGCCGAGGACCACGCCGTGGCGCGGGAGAAGGTCGCCGAGATGCTGGACGACGTCGACCGGCAGCTCACGGAGCTCGGCCAGACACGGCAGGTGCTGGTGGACTTCCTGGGGCGGGAGGGCGTCAGACGGTGACGCCCTCACCGGGAGCGCCCCCGGGACGCTCCTGCGCACCGACCGCGACGCTCGCGCGCTCGTGGCTCTCCAGGTACTCGACGGCGCGCGGCACCACGTACGAGCCCACCGTCCCGACGACGAGCCCCGCCACCAGCACCCCGCCGATCCAGTTCAGGACGACGCCGTCCCGCGCCGTGTCGCCGTGCGTGCGACGCTCGCGGTGCAGAGCCACGGTGATCACCCAGGTCAGCACCGGGATCACGAACACGCCGACCCCGGCGACACCCCCCGGGGGGCCGCCGGCCTGCACGAGGTCGCCCAGGCCGATGCCCAGGAGCGAGAAGAACGCGACGACCGGAAGGATCAGATAGCCGAGGACGGCGATGACCCAAACCCACGCCCGCAGGGACCTGACGTCCTGCATCCGTGCTACCCCTTTCGCTGTGGTGCCGGTGGCATGTCTACCAGGGCTGGGTCGCTGCGCACGGCAATGGGTGTGATGGGGGTGTCTTTCCTGGTGGCGAGCGTCGGCCCGATGGCAGACTGCCCGCAGGGACGGGGGAGGCACGGATGCGGTCGAACTTCTTCTGGACGGCTCGGCGGATGGCAGTGGCGGGAACGGTGGTCCTCGTCGCGCTGATCGCCGGACTGACGCTGCTGCCGCCCGTCTTCGGGGACTGGTCGCGCGTCGTGCTCGTGGCCGTGCTGGTGCTCGTGCCGGTCGCCATGCTGTTCCTGGTGGACCGGATCCAGCACCGGCAGGCCGGCATCGTGGCGGCGCGGGTCTCCGGCACGCGGCCCGGCGGAACGGTCGTGCCGGTGGTCGCGCTGGCGCGGTCGCGGGCCGTGGGAGAGACGCTGGGCCTGCCGACGGCCGGGCACCTCGCCGTCGGCGGGAGCCCGGGCGCTCTCATGATACTCCGTGACCGGGTCGAGCTGTGGATCGGCCCCGACGGCGCCCAGGAGCGCTGGTCGGCGCGGCCGGCCGACGTGCACGCGACGGCGGGGACCGTGACCGCAGGCCGGCGGACGTGGCCGGCCGCCTCGATCACGGACGGCGACGTCGCTCTCGCCGTCGCGCCCCGGTACACCGCCGCACCGCGGCGGACGGTCGACGACGTCGAGCGGGTGGTGCGCGCGCTGCGTGAGGTCGGCTCGTGATCGAGCGCTGACGAGCTCTTCACGGCCTGAGCCCGGGCCGGCGCGATCGCTTTCGGTCGCACGACCCGTGATGAATTGACGGGGGCGGGGCGCTGCGCCAGCGTGCCGCCCACGGAAGCCTTTCAACGAGGAAGGGCTCCGGGGCTCAGAGAGGAACTCCGGAATGAAGATCCTGAAGACCCTCGCCGCGATGGCAGCCGCCGCCGCACTTCTTCTCCCGGCGGCACCCGCGGCAGCAGCCGACCCGATCGGCATGACGAGTGGTTTCTACGTCAATCCTGACTCGCTCCCCGCGGTCTGGGCGCGCACCAACGCGGGAGACTCCCGGGCGTCCCGGATCCAGGCGTCGATCGGGTCCCAGCCGATCGCGCGCTGGTTCGGCAACGACTCCTCGATCGGCAGCACGGTGGCGAGCTACGTCGGGCGTGCGGACGGGCAGGACAAGCTGCCCGTCCTCGTGGCCTACAACATCCCGGACCGGGACATCTGCGCGGGCCACTCCGGCGGAGGCGCCGGCAGCGTCAGCGCCTACCGCACCTGGATCTCGAGCTTCGCGGCGGGGATCGGCACCAAGCCCGCCGTCGTGATCATCGAGCCCGACGCGCTGAACGGGATGGACTGCATGACCCAGGCGCAGAAGGAGGAGCGGCTCGGGATGCTGCTGTACGCGACGCAGATGTTCCAGCAGAAGGCGCCGAACACCTACGCCTATCTCGACGCCGGGAACGCCGGCTGGACCAACGCGTCGACGATCGCCTACCGGCTGGACCAGGCCGGGATCGACAACGTCCGCGGCTTCTCGGTGAACGTCTCGAACTTCTACACGACGAGCCAGTCCGTCAGCTACGCGAACGCGGTGAACGGCTATCTCGGGACGACCAAGCCCTTCGTGGTCGACACCAGCCGCAACGGCAACGGGCGCGGCGACGGGTGGTGCAACCCGGCCGGACGGCGGCTGGGTGTGCCGGCGCAGGTCGGTGGCGGGGCCGAGATGCTGCTGTGGGTCAAGACGCCCGGGGTCTCGGACGGGCCGTGCGGCGTGGCGCCGTCGGTGCCGGCGGGGACGTTCGACCCGAACCTGGCGATCAGGCTGATCGACGGGGTGTGATCGCCGACGGCCCCCCGCGCCATCACCGGCGCGGGGGACGGGGGCGGAACTGCGTCCGAGCTGCCCGTCGTGCCGGTGACCGGTCAGGCGAAGGCGGTGAACCAGAGCGCCGCGATGCCGCCCAGCAGCACCACCGTCACCGCGACGGCCAGGCCGGCCAGACCGGCCAGCGTGCCGCCGAACGCCAGGGCCGCGAGGGCGGCGGCGACCCCGGCCCCGATGATCAGCACCCTGGCGAGGCCCGGCCGGACGAGGTGGGCGGAGCCGGTGGCCATCGCCCACAGGACAAGTCCGACCGCCAGGGTCGAGAAGATCGGGATGCCGGCCGTCAGGCCCACGGCGAGCACGGCGACACCGGCCCCCGCGAAACCGAGGAAGGAGTAGGCGGCCAGCCGCTCCGGACGGCCCAGCACGTGACGGTCGCGGCTGAGCAGCAGCACGGTGTTCATCAGCGGCTCGAGGCTCCAGCTGAGCACGACGGCCGCGATCACGAGGCCGAGGAGCACGCCCGCCCACAGCTGGCCCTCGAACGGGCGCAGCGCCCGGATCAGGATCATCGGCGCCAAGGCCATACCGATCCGCAGGCCCTTCGGCTGCGCCTGCAGCCACATGCTGTAGCGCAGCAGGAGCCCATAGAGCGGGTTGCGCGACTTGAGCGACAAGGAGAGGCCCTCGCGTGCACCGGAGTCCGTGGGCTCCAGGCGCAACGCCGTCCGATGCGCCTGCACCGCGGGGGCACCGCCACCGCGCCGGAGCGCCAGGAGACCCTTGACGCGGTGCGCGGCGACGTTCTCCGGCTCCAGGCGCAGCGCCTCGTGCACCGCCTCGTCGGCCTCGGCGAACCGCTGCAGCTCGAAGAAGACGGCGGCCTGCACCGCCGCGGCGTCGGCGTCCTCCGGGTCGAGCGCGCGTGCCTGCGTGGTGCTCGCCAGCGCCTCGGCGGGCATCTTCTGCGCCAGCAGCACCTGCGCCTCCTGCACGTGCAGTCCTGCGACGTGCGGTGCGAGCGCGAGGGCCTGCCGGACAGCGGTGCGCGCCTCGGGCAGGCGCTCCAGGCCGGCGAGGGATGCGGAGAGGATCGAGTAGGCGAACGCGTGCTCCGGCGCCGCGCCGACGGCGTCGCGACTGACGTCGTGCGCCTCCTGGTAGCGGTCCTGCAGCAGGAGCGACCGAGCGAGCTGGGCCTGGAGCTCCGGGTCGTCAGGGGTCATGGCCAGCGCCGTGCGGAACTGCTGTTCCGCCTCGCGCCCTCGGCCGAGCTCCAGCAGGACCTGGCCACGCTGTTCTGCGGCGGCAGCCGTCTCGTTCATGTTCCACCCCGGGCGCACTGGTCGTGGCTCGGGATCGAGCACGAGTGAGGCACACCGTAGAGGTCCAGACAGGACGGGTCAAAGCGGACCAAAGCGATCCGGTACCGTTCGGCGAATGACGCATCCGGTGATCGACGCACTGCTCGTCGCGCTGACCGCAGACCCTGCCAATCACGAGGTGCGCGCGCACGTCGCCAGGCTGCTCGCGGAGGCCGACCGCCCGGACGAGGCGCTCACCCACGCCACCACGGTGCTCGCGGCCGTACCCGACCACGTCGAGGCGCTGCGCGTCGCGGCCGGTGCCGCACGAGCCCTCGGCGACGAGACGAAGGCGGCGTCCTACGGGCGTCTCGCCGACGCGCTCTCGCCGGCGGCCCCGACGGTCACCCCCGCCGCGGCTGCCCCGGTTCCGGTCGCGGACGCACCGCAGCCTGCCGCGGCCGCCATCCCCGACACCGCCGACGAGATCCTCGAGCAGTGGTCCGACAGCGAGCCCGTCGCCGAGCCCACCCTCGGCACGCTCGGGCAGGCAGGGGTCACGCTGGCCGACGTCGGCGGGCTGGCGAGCGTGAAGAAGCGCTTGGACCAGTCCTTCCTCACGCCGCTGCGCAACCCCGAGCTGAGCCGGGAGTTCGGCAAGTCGCTCCGTGGCGGCCTGCTGCTCTGGGGCCCTCCCGGATGCGGCAAGACGTTCATCGCCCGGGCGCTCGCCGGGGAGCTCGGGGCGAGCTTCTACGAGATCGGCCTGAGCGACGTGCTGGACATGTGGATCGGCAGCAGCGAGCGCAACCTGAGCAGCATCTTCGAGACGGCGCGCCGGAACCGGCCGTGCGTCCTGTTCTTCGACGAGCTGGACGCGCTCGGCCAGAAGCGGTCGCAGCTGCGCGGCGGTGGGTCCGCCATGCGGGGCGTGGTGAACCAGATGCTGTCCGAGCTGGACGGCGCCGGCACCGAGAACGAGGGTCTCTTCGTGCTCGGCGCGAGCAACCACCCGTGGGACATCGACTCGGCCCTGCTCCGGCCGGGACGCTTCGACCGGACGGTGCTCGTGCTGCCGCCCGACGTCGAGAGCCGCGAGGCGATCCTGCGCCTGCACCTGCGCGGCCGGCCGGCCGACCGGATCGACCTCGCGAAGATCGCGCGCGCCACCGACGGCACGTCGGGCGCCGACCTGGCGCTGGTGTGCGAGCAGGCGACGGAGACCGCGATGGAGGAGTCGATGACCGCCGGCCGGGTGGTCCCGATCACGCAGCGGCACCTGCAGGACGCGGCCAGGTCCGTGCGCCCGAGCATCGGGGAGTGGATGGAGACCGCGAAGAATTACGCGATGTACGGGAACGACGCCGGTGCCTACGACGAGCTCGTTGTGTACCTGAAGAAGCGGCGCCGGTAGGTCTGCTCGTCGCACGTCGGCGAGCGCAAGCCTGGCAGTCTTCGCGGATGGTGGGCGGAGAGGCTGACCGGCGAACGTGGACGCCCAGGAATGCGGCGAGTGTCGCGAACGAGTCGTCCGCGACAAGCATGCGTCGCCGATGCCGGAGATGCCAGACCATCGTCGCGAGGTCCACGTCACCGTCGCGTCGGCCGGATCACGAGGACTCTCCGGGCCGGCCTTGCCGCGCCAGCCCGCCGTCAGATCGTGCGCAACCACGGTGATGGTGCCGCCGGTGAAGACCAGCTCGTGGCGCACACCGTTGGTGTGTGGCAACAGCTCGTCGACGAGAAGCCCGGAACGTGGGCGACTACCGTGGTCGCCCTCGGACTCGGCGTGGGTCACGCCGCGGTACCGGACGACGAACTCCGGCGGGGCTCCACCCCACGCCGCCAGTACCAGGGTGACCTCGACACCGTCGTCGGTGAACCGCGTGGAGATCCGGTCGAAGGACGCGCTGCGCGGGGACCACGGGTGGGAGAAGTCGTAGTGCTCCGGATCGAGCGCGAAGGCTCGGGCGCCGGGAGGCAGCTCGTCCGCGTGGTCGCCGAGCCATGCGAGGTAGGGGCGGACGTCGGTCATCGTCCCGCCGTCGGACGACTGCACGGTCACGTAGCGCACGGGGGAGTGTCCCATGGAGGCATGGCAAGGAGTACCGGCAGATGTGCGGTGCGCGCTGCCTACCGCTCGGGACTCGCCGTGGACGACGCTCGACGCACCGCCGCTGGGTCGAGCCCGAGCTCGGCGAGCACGCGGTCGATGTCCCCGCCCGCATCGAGCGGCAACGTCCCGTAGCGCGGAGAGACTGCCAGGGTTGTCGTGCCGTCCGTCAGGCGAACGACGTCCCAGTTGTTCGCCAGGCCCACTCGGACCAGGCCCACCGTGGCCGTCAGGGCGGCCGCCTCGGCCGACCAACGAGGTTTCGACTCATTGCGGCCGCTCCAGACCTCGACACGATCTGGCAGCACGACCAGTGCGACAGGACTGCCACCTGACGCATTCAGCCCAGCGGTCTGGAGGCCGAGCTCTCTGCCGGTGTCGGACGACAGGGTCAGGGCCGAAGCGGGGATGACGACGCCGTGCGGTCGCTGCACGGACGCGTGGGCAGCAACCCCATCGACCTGGCGGGCAAGGATCCGCAGGAGCGGGATGATCAGAACCGCGGACCCCAGTAGCGCCGGCACGCCGAGGACCGCCGGCGGCAGGCGAGCAGCCTCTGCGAGCGCGCCGAAGCCGCCGGCGGACGCGACCATGCCGAAGAGCCATGCCGCGGTCATCCGGTTGGCCGTCCAGAAGAAGTTTGATCGCACCGGTGCCTCCGAGCGTCTGTTGCGACGCGAGTGTGCCACGGGTGCGGCGCCCCTTCAGGTCTAGCGGACAGGCTTGCCGGGCCCCATCTCGTGGTCATCGATAGACTGCCGGCGCCATGACGACACGACGACCTGCGGCAGTGGAGCCGCACTGGCGCGTGTACCCGGTGAGCTTCGTCGGGCGACTCGTGAACGGAGCGATCAACGCGCTCGCCCCGTTCCTCCTCGGCATCGGGGCCGCGTTCGTCCTCCTCCTCGCCGTGGCGGTGATCGGCGACGAGGCCCTGTCCGGCGAGCCCGCCCTGAGCCGTGCGCTCGACCAGCTCGCCCGGGCCGGCATGATGCCGGTGCTGGTGCTTCCGCTCTGTGCCGGGGTGGCGCTCGCGGCGCTGTTCGCGCTGCGGGAGGCGATCACCTCACGCGCCCTGGTCCGGGCCGCCCGGGAGGGTGCGCCCCGCACGGCGGTGCCGCACCCGAGCCAGGTCGACCTGGTGGCGGCCGAGCCGCCGTTCCTCGCGTTCCTCGTCATGTCCGTGCTGCTCGCGGGGATCGGGCTGCTGATGTCCGTGATCGCGGCCTTCACGATCAACGACAGCGAGCAGCACATCCTCGGGGGCTTCCTCGCGGCCACCGGGGTCGGCGCGGTGTTCGTGCTGCTCGCGCTGGCAGGCCGTCCCGCGCACCACTGGCGTCGGCTGGAGATCGCCGCGCACTGGACCACGGCCGACGAGCGGGCCGCGTGGCGGCGGGCCACGTCCGCGGGCCCCGCGAAGGACGAGGTCGAGCTCCCGCCCGACCTGGTGCACCTGCGTCGACGAGCCACCCGGTACGAGTACCTGGGCAGTGCGTGCTTCGTGCTCGGGTTCGGCCTCATGCAGGTCTGGCTGTTCGTCACCCATCCCTACCGCACCAGGACCGACCCTGGTCCGCGCCAGGAGTACGACGACGCCGTCGAGATGGTGCTCGTCGCCGGTACCTGGGTGTTCGCGGCCTTCATGGTGGGGGCGGTCGCGCTCCTGGTCGTCGGCTCCTTCGCCGACTCGGCGGTGCAGCGGCGCGAGCAGCAGATCCTCCGTGAGGCGCTGGCCGCCCCGGACGGTCCCCGCCCACCGCAGGCGCTGCTGCGCAGGTACGCCAATCGTCAGCCGGTCCTCATCGCGCAGGCCCTGGCCCTCGTCGCCGCGCTCGGGACCACGTTCGGCTGGGCCGTGTACAGCCTCGGCACCGGCGGGATGGCGGACGTCGCGTCGCTGTACGGCGACGCGGACGAGACCTTCGGTGGCTTCGTGACGCAGGCCCTGGTCACACTGACAGGCTCGGTCGTGGTCGTGGTCGCCGCCGTCGTGTGGGACGTCGTGGCCGCCGCGCGGGGCTACGAGCTGCGGAGTCAGGTGGTCGAGCGGTGGCCCATCAAGCCCGCGCCGCGGATGGTCGGGGAGGACGGCAAGAAGAAGCCGGACCCGGCGTCGGTCGGGCCGTCGCTGACGCCGAGGGCGCGGGGTGTGCGGAGCTGAGGTCTGCGTGACGACGACGGCACAACCTCGTTCGCGTGCGACCTCTCTGTCGGCAGGTTCGTGGGGGCTGCTGCGCAAATAGGCCACGTCTGTCACCTGTCGGACCACGGCCCGTGTGGCCGGTGCGGGCGAGCAACGGTCAATCCTCGGGAGGGGTCCCGAGCGCTCTCAGGGACCCTCGGTCACAGGCTGACATCGCAGAAGCGAAGACTGTGGAAAGAGGGAAGTTGGTGGACAGCGCACAGTGGCACTTTGTCCTCGGAGTCCTCGCTTTTCTTGTAGGTCCCGTGCTCCTTGCTTTCGTAGGTTTCGGACTCTATTTCCTCTTCGAGGAGATAGCGTTCAGGCGAAAGTTGGCTGTGGATGACCGAAGGATCGAGACACGTGAGCAGCAGAAGGCGCTCGTCGATGCCGCGTCGGACAGGGAAAGGTTGGAGGAGCTCGTCCGGAACGGGGCCGACCTGGACCAACGTGCTGACAGGGGCGACAGCCCGCTCCACCGTGCCTACCTCGATGGCAACACGGCGGCGGTCAGGAATCTCAAAGAGGCCGGCTCCCGTGACGTACTGAACACCGATGGGCTGCTCCCGCACGAGATGACGATGGTCGCCTCCGCGATGGCGTTGATCGAGGAGGGTGTAGCACTGATCACCGACGATGGCGAATATCCTGACCCGCAGGACGGCCGACGCATCACGTCGGCATTACGGGCGGTCGGCCGAGCGCGCTATCGCGTTGCGCTTGACCGTGCCATGCCGTACACGGTCGATCGGCTCGGACGGAAGTACGCGCTCGTCGCGATCAGGGTCGGGCAGCCCGGCACCGAGGCGATCCTGTGCCGCTTGCTCAAGAGGCGCGGTCCGGGCGTTGAGCGTGTTGCGACGGACTTTCTCAACTCGGGGAACGGCACGCTGCGCACCGCTGCCGAGCGCTGGGCCCTGGCGAATGACTACAGGATCGTCTACCACAACCACGGCGGCAGCGTGACCTGGGGATCGCCCTGACTGGTCGGCAAGGCGGTGTCCCGAGGCGCACGGTCTTCGGCGAGGTGGCCGGCCCATCTTCATCCGCTTGGGTGCGTTGACGACTCCGTCGCATGGGTGACGCCGTGCTCCACACCAGAATGCTCGCCGTCGACGACGAGTCGGGCGGCTGACGTCCAGGGTCCGTCGGCGTCGATGATCATCTGTACCCTCTCTCGTCCCCGGCACGGCCCGTCCGCCGAGGGCAGCAACTGCTCGATCCGCGCGGAGGCCGCATCGGTCACCTCACCACGCCCAACACCCACAACCCGGACATTGCCGGCCCTGCGGCCAGGCCATTCACAGGACAGGCCTTACCGAGGTTCCTTGCGCAGGTAGACCCACTCCTCGCCGGGAAAGAGGTCCCGCGGTTCGGCTGGTTCGACGCCCGGGTGTCCACCTATTGTCGGCCCGGTACTAGCGCGGTGTCAGACTCGCGCCGACGAAACAACGGATGGGACGGTGAGTGCGATCGAACTGCTGACGGACCGCACGTCGGATGCTCGTCGTCTGGCTCATGGCCTTCCGTAAGCCCGGGCAGGGGCCTGGGACAGGGCGGATCGACAGGCGGTTCGTCGTGCCGTTCTATCTGAAGATGAGCGGTGCCAGCGCGCCCGCCTACCTGCCCGACGTCGAACGCAGCCTCATGCGCGCGAGCGGCAAGATCACCGCGACCGAGGTGCGGTGGCTGCTGAGCACAGGGGACTGGCGGCGGATGGCTATGGGCGCATGGTTCGCCCTGGCAGTCCCGGCGGAGGAGGTCCGCGACACCGTCGTCGCCGGCATGGCCGAATCACACCGCGATGACTCTGCGCTGCCACTCGCTGCCGTCGGCGCGACGCTCGCCGGGCCGGACGCACTGGGAGCGATGGAGACCTACATCGAGCGGATCATCGATCAGCCCCGTCGGGACCAATCGTTTGAGATCGTGGCCTCCGCGATCGCCCACCTCGGAGGCACGCCACCCGTGGCTCCCGCAACGTGGGCTGTCGAGGCATTCGACGAACTCCTCGCCACCGCGCAGGGTCTTCAGAAGTCGTTCCGGACCCGCCACGCTCGAAGATGAATGTCACCGCCGCGGGACTGCTGGGTGCCGACGTGGTGTGCGCGTCTGGCCTGCACAGATGCGCCCGCGCACCCTGGTGTGTACCTGGCTTCCCAGCGGCCGGGCGTGCGCCGGCGGACGTTGCCGGAGGAGCGGCGGCTGTTGCGACGGTTGCGCGGGGACATGCTTCGAGGCGCGCGCAGCCCCACGGGGCCAACAAGGGCCACTCGGTGCCGTTTCCGCCCTCCACAACGCACGAAGCCCAGGTCAGAAACACTCTCTGACCTGGGCTTCCGTACTCTGAGCGGGCGACGGGAATCGAACCCGCGTAATTAGTTTGGAAGACTAAGGCTCTACCATTGAGCTACGCCCGCACGTGCGCACCGTGAGGCACGCCGCGGGCGATACCTTAGCAAACTCCGGGTCGTGCACCCGAGCGGCGCCCGCCCCGGGCCCACCCGACGCGACACACCCCGTGCTCATAAGCCCCCGACATGAGCAGAATCGATCACGGTCCATCGCCACCCGTGCGAAGATGCTGCCGTGAACCCCAGGGCGCCCCGATGACGCAGCAGCAGCGACTCAACCTCGTGCTCGAGCTCGTGAGCGAGCGGGGAAGCGTGTCGATCACCGACATCAGTGAGCAGCTCGGCGTGTCGACGGCGACGGTCCGCCGCGACCTCAACACCCTCGCCGAGCAGCGCCTGGTCACGCGGACGCACGGCGGCGCGACGTCGCTCGGGTCCGGGTACGAGCTGCCGCTGCAGTACAAGATCGCGCGCCAGGCGGAGGCCAAGAAGGCCATCGCGCGCGCCGTCGCCGAGCTCATCGAGCCCGGCGAGTCCGTGGGGCTCAACGGCGGCACCACCACCACCGAGGTCGCGCGCGAGCTCGGCCGCAGCGAGCGACTGCGCAAGGCCGAGGCCCCCGGCGTCACCATCGTGACCAACGCGCTGAACATCGCCTACGAGCTGTCCGTGCGGGAGCACGTGAAGATCGTGGTCACCGGGGGAGTGCCGCGCCGCCAGTCGTACGAGCTGGTCGGGCCGTTGGTCGGGGCCACCCTGAGCGAGTTCAGCCTCGACACCGCGGTGCTCGGCGTCGACGGGCTGAGCGCCGCCTTCGGCGCCACCACCGTGCACGAGGGCGAGGCGGAGGTCAGCCGCCGCATCGGCGCCTCGTCGCGCCGGGTGATCGTCGCCGCCGACGCGACCAAGATCGGTCGAGCCACGTTCGCGCGCATCTGCCCGCTCGCGGACATCGACGTGCTGGTGACCGACCAGCCCGTCGCCCCGGAGATCGCCGCCGAGTTCGCGACCGTCGGCGTGCAGATCGTCGTCGCCGCCTCCGCCTGACCAGGCAGAACACGCCCAGCGGCCCGCCATCGGCCGTCCCGGGAGCATCGGCGCGCGTGTTACGGCGTCGTAAAAGGTCCGCTCGCCCCTGTTTGTGCGCGCCCGGAACCCCTAGTGTCTGGACATGCTCAATTCAGAGGCAAAAGTGACAAGTTCGAGCACGGCGTCGTGCTCGGGAGCTCGGAGCGGAGCATGAGCCGCACCGGATCGGCAGCAAGCAGCGACGGCATCCGCGTCGCCGTCGTCGGCTACGGCGCCCGCTCGCCGATCGCCGAGCACGTGCCGCACGCCCGGCCCGGCGCGCGCGTCAGCGCGGTCGTCGACACCACCGAGACCGGCCGCCGACGAGGGCAGGCCGCCCACCCTGACGCCGCGGTGCACACGAGCGTCGACGAGCTGATCGCGGCGGGCACCGCCGACGCCGCGCTCGTGCTCACCCCGGACGACACGCACGAGGAGATCGCCGTCGCGCTGCTGCGGGCCGGCATCGCCGTCTACCTGGAGAAGCCGCTCGCCATCACCGTCGACGGCGCCGACCGGGTGCTGACCACCGCGGCCGAGACCGGCACGCCGCTGTACGTGGGGCACAACTTCCGGCACTCGGGCGTGGTGCGCGCGATGCGCGGCGTCATCGAGCGCGGGGAGATCGGCGAGGTCCGGGCCGTGTGGGTGCGCCACTTCGTGGGCAACGGCGGCGACTACTACTTCAAGGACTGGCACGCCGACCGCACCCGGACCAACACCCTGCTGCTGCAGAAGGCCAGCCACGACATCGACGTCGTGCACTACCTCGCCTCCGGGTACACCCGCCGCGTGGTGGGCATGGGCGACCTCATGGTGTACGGCGGCATCGACGACCGGCGCGACCGCACCGGCGAGACCATGCCCGACTGGTTCTCCTTCGACAACTGGCCGCCCGCGGCGCAGACCGGCCTCAACCCGGTGGTCGACGTCGAGGACGTCTCGATGATGCTGATGCGCCTCGACAACGGCGTCATGGCCAGCTACCAGCAGTGCCACTTCACGCCCGACTACTGGCGCAACTACACCGTGATCGGCACCGAGGGCCGCCTGGAGAACGTGGGCGACACCGGCGGCGGCGTGGTCAAGGTGTGGAACCGCCGCCACGAGTGGCAGGTCGACGGCGACGCCGAGCACGCGATCGAGGGCGTCGCCAGCGGCCACGCCGACGCCGACCTGCTGACCATGACCGAGTTCCTCGACCACGTGCTCGACGGCGCGCCGACCGTCGTCTCGCCCGTCGCGGCGCGCGCAGCCGTCGCGGCCGGGGCACTCGCCGCCGAGTCCCTGCGCGACGGGTCCGCCCCGCGCGACGTCCCCGCCCTGCCCGACCACGTGCTCGACCACTTCGCCCGCCGCACGGCGGCCCCCGAGTCTTCCGGAAGGACCACCTCATGACCCCGACCCGCCGTACCTCACCGCTCCGGCGCACGGCCCTCGCGGCCTCCGCCGTCGTCCTCACCAGCGCCCTGGCCGCCTGCGGCGGCGGGTCCGGTTCGCCGGACGCCGACGCCGCCGAGTACGCCGCGCCCGACGCCGACCTCGCCGCCTCGATCACCTACGGCGTCTGGGACCAGAACCAGGTGCCCGCGATCGAGGAGAACATCGCCGCGTTCAACGAGGTCTACCCGGACATCGACGTGACCGTGAACGTCACGCCGTTCGCCGAGTACTGGACCAAGCTGCAGACCCAGGCCTCCAGCGAGACGCTGCCCGACCTGTTCTGGATGAACGGCCCCAACATCGGCCTGTACGCGTCCAACGGCATGCTCGAGCCGATCACCGGCGCCGTCGAGGCCGGCGACATCGACCCCGCGAACTACCCGCAGGCGCTCGTGGACCTGTACACGATCGACGGCGTCTCCTACGGCGTGCCCAAGGACTTCGACACCATCGGCATCTGGGTCAACACGGCCCTGGTCGAGCAGGCGGGCGTCGAGCTGCCCGAGGACGGCTGGACCTGGGACGAGTTCCAGGAGACCGCCGTCGAGATCTCCGAGGCGCTCGCCGACGACGGGGTCTACGGCGCGGCGGGCGGCATGGACGGCCAGACCACGTACTACAACACGATCTTCCAGGCCGGCGGCACGGTCGTGGACGACGGCGCCTCCGGGTACGCGACGCCCGAGGCGCAGGCGGGCCTGCAGTTCTGGACGGACCTCATCGCGTCGGGCGGGTCGCCGTCCATCCAGCAGCTCACCGACACCACCGCCGACCAGTGGTTCACCTCGGGCAAGCTCGCCATGTACTGGGGCGGCAGCTGGTTCCGCTCCGCGCTCACCGACAGCGACCTCGCCGAGGACGTCACGGTGCTGCCCCTGCCGTCGGGCGAGGAGCAGGCCACCGTCATCCACGGCGTGGCCAACGTCGTCTCCGCCACGTCCACGGAGAAGCAGGCCGCGCAGGCGCTCCAGGTGTTCCTCGCCGGGCAGGAGGCCCAGCAGCAGCAGGGCGACTCGGGCGCCGTCATCCCCGCCTTCGAGGGCACGCAGAGCTCCTTCACGGCCTCGATGCCCGATGCCGACCTCCAGGTGTTCCTCGACGCCGTCGAGTACTCGCGCCCGCTGCCGGTCAGCCTGAACTCCGCGGAGTGGAACGCCCTGGAGACCGAGCTGCTGCCCCAGGCCTTCTCCGGCGAGCGGCCCGTCGCCGACGTCGCGACCGACCTGGCCGAGCAGATGGACGCGGCGCTGGCCGAGGAGTGAGCGCGTGACGACCTCGCAGACGGCCCCGCCCGCGCCGGCCCGCACCGGGTCGGCCGGGCGGGGCGGCCCGGCCCCGAGCCGCGGCCCCCGCCCCGAGCACACCCTGTGGCCGTGGCTGTTCGTCGCGCCGCTGGTGGCCGGCATCGCCGTGTTCTACCTGTGGCCCATCGTCCAGACCGCCGGGTACTCCTTCACCGAGACCGGCCCCTTCGGCGGCTCGACGTTCGCCGGCGTCGACAACTACGTCGCGCTGTTCCAGGACCCCGAGCTGTACCTGTCGCTCGGCAACACCCTGCTCTACACGGTGATCGTGCTGCTCGGCATCCCGATCGCCGTCGGGCTGGCGAGCCTGCTCAACCTGCCCGGCCTGCGGTTCGCCGCGGTCTACCGGGTGCTGTTCTTCCTGCCCTACGTGGCCATGCCGACGGCCGTCGCCATGGTGTGGCGCGTCATCTTCAACGGCGACTTCGGCATCCTCAACCGGGCGCTCGCCGTGGTCGGCATCGAGGGGCCGTACTGGATCTCGACGCCGGGGGCGGCGACCGCCGCCGTCGCGGTGGTCGGCCTGTGGTCGTCGCTCGGCTTCTCCATGATCGTGCTTGCCGCCGGGCTCAAGAGCATCCCGCCCGAGCTGTACGAGGCCGCCGAGCTCGACGGCGCCACCCGGTGGCGGCAGTTCCGCGCCATCACCGTGCCGCTGCTGACCCCGAGCATCTTCTTCGTGCTGATCATCACCGTCATCGCGAGCTTCCAGGTGTTCGACCTGCTCTACGCGATCCTCGGCAGCAGCAACCCGGTGCTGCCCCGCAGCATGTCGCTCGTCTACTTCTTCTACCGCGAGGGGTTCGTGGCCAACGACAAGGGCTACGCGGCGGCGATCGCGATGGTCATCTTCCTGCTCATCGGGCTGCTGACGGCCCTCCAGTTCCGGCTCCAGCGGAGGTGGGTGCACAGTGACTGACCGAGTGACCCACCGTCGCAGGGGCTCCCACGTCGTCGCGCACCTCGTGCTCGGCCTGGGCAGCCTCGTCATGGCCTTCCCGTTCGTGTGGCAGCTCATCATGTCGCTGTCCACGAACGCCGAGGTACAGAGCGTCACCCCGGTGTTCTGGCCCTCCGAGCTGCACTGGGAGAACTACGCCGAGGTCTTCGACCGCATGCCGTTCCTGCAGCAGCTCGGCAACTCCGTGCTGGTCACCGTGCTGCGCACGCTCGCCCAGATCCTGTTCTGCACCCTGGCGGGCTACGCCTTCGCCCGCATGCGGTTCCGCGGGCGCGGCGTGCTGCTCGGGCTCGTGCTGTCCATCCTCATGGTGCCGTCGCAGGTCTACCTGCTGTCGCAGTACCAGATCATCCAGAGCCTCGGCCTGCTCGACAGCGTCGGCGGCCTCGTGCTGCCCGGCCTGTTCAGCGCGTTCGGCACCTTCCTCATGCGGACGGCGTTCCTGTCCATGCCGAACGAGCTCGAGGAGGCCGCGCGCCTCGACGGCGCCAACCCCTTCCAGATCTTCTGGAAGATCATGCTGCCGCTCGCCCGGCCCACCGTCGCCGTGCTGGCGATCACCACCGTGCTCTGGTCGTGGAACGAGCTGCTCTGGCCCCTGGTGGTCACCACCTACAGCGAGCGCATGCCGCTGTCCGCCGGGCTCGCCACCCTCATCGGCGACCGCACCACCGACTATCCGGTGGTCATGGCCGCGAGCCTGCTCGCCATGGCCCCCGTGCTCGTCATGTTCGTGCTGCTGCAACGCCGGGTCATCGACGGCCTGGCCTCCAGCGGCCTCAAGTGAGACCCGGGGCGCCGCCCGGCGCCCCGGCAGGCATCACGAGGAGGACACGCACCATGCACCGACGCACCCGCGTTCTCGCCGCGCTCGCGGCCGCGACCCTGCTGGGGTCCGCCGCCCTGCCCACCGCCTACGCCCAGGGACACGGGCGGCACCGCCCCGCCCCGCACCCGCACGCCACCACCGCCACCTACGCGCCCAGCGACGAGAACGTGCCCAACCCGCAGCGCGGCTTCTACCACCACACCGAGACGCACTACCGCGCCGACGGCTCCGGGTACACCCCGCTCGACCAGGCCACCCTCGAGGGCTACCGCGCCGAGGGGATCACCCAGATCCTGCGCGTGTTCTACCTCGAGAAGTTCGCCGGCACGCCGCAGCTCGACCAGGCGTTCCTCGACCTCGTCCAGGCCGACTACGACACCGCCCGCGCCGCCGGCGTCTCCGTGATCACCCGGTTCGCCTACGCCCAGGGCGGCGAGTGGCCCTACGAGCCCCCGTACGGCGACGCGCCGCTGAGCACCGTGCTCGCGCACATCGAGCAGCTCGGCCCCCTCCTGCGCGCCAACGCCGACGTGATACCCGTCGTGCAGAACGGGTTCGTCGGGCTCTGGGGCGAGGGCTACTACACCGACCACTTCGTGGCCGACCCGGCCGACCCCGGTGTCGTCACCGACGCCGACTGGGCCAACCGCTCGGCCGTCACCCAGGCCCTGCTCGACGAGCTGCCCGCCGACCGCTCCGTGCAGGTGCGCACCATGCTCTCCAAGCAGCGGCTCCTGGGCGTGCCGTCCGGCGCGGGGAGCGCCGTCGGACCCGACGAGGCGTGGACCGGGCAGACCATCGCCCGCGTCGGCCACCACAACGACTGCCTCCTCGCCTCGCCCGACGACTTCGGCACGTTCCTCTCCGACCCGATCACCCTCGACCAGGAGTACCTCGCCGCCGAGAGCCGGTACGTGCCCGTCGGCGGCGAGACCTGCGCCGTCAACCCGCCCCGCTCCGAGTGGGCCAGCGCGTCCGCCGAGCTCGCGCGCTACCACCACAGCTACCTCAACCGCGACTACAACCAGGACGTGCTCAGCTCCTGGGGCGAGGCAGGCCTCGCCGAGACCGCGCGGCGCCTCGGCTACCGGTTCGTCCTCGAGTCCAGCACCGTCGACGCCGTCCGGCGCCATCTGGCCCCGACCGTGACCGTCCGCGTCCGCAACGACGGCTGGGCCGCCCCCTACACGCCCCGCCCTGCCCACCTCGTGCTCACCCGCACCGACGGGCACCAGGTCACCGTGCCCTTCGGCTCCGACGCCCGCACCTGGGCACCCGGCACCACCACCACGCTGACCGCGGCGCTCGCGGACGTCCCGGCGGGCACGTACACGCTCGCGCTCGCGCTGCCGTCGGCGGACGCCGGGACGCGGCAGGACCCGCGCTTCGCGATCCGCACGGCGAACGCGAGCACGTGGGACGCGGTGCGCGGCGTGAACGTGCTGGAGGGCACGGTCACGGTGCGGTAGGGGCGGTGGGCCCGCCGCTGAGATCTGGTGTTCACGTCGAGATCTGGTCGTGCACGACCAGATCCCACCGCAACCACCAGATCTCAGCGGGCG
>NZ_JABEMG010000045.1 GCF_013004695.1 Promicromonospora citrea | reverse complement strand
GTCGCGGCGTCGGCGCTGCTCGCGGTCGGCGCCACGGGCGGTGTGCTGCTCGCCGACGTCCGCGAGCCGGACGTCCCGGTCGCCGCCGCGCCGTCGGACGCCGTCGCCCGGGCGCGCACGGTCCAGCTGCTCCCGGTGGGCGAGGTCGACATGCGCGCCGAGCTCGTCGTCACCCCCACCACCTGGGGTACGAGCCTGCGCTGGAGCTGCCACTACCCGCCGGAACCCGGCGACCGGCCGCCGGAGAGCGTCTACGTGCCGTCCGAGCCGATCACCTACGACCTCGTGCTCGTCTCCCGGGACGGCGCGCGCACGGTCGCGGGCACGTGGTCGTGGTCGGGCGGCGCGACGATCGGCCTCGACGCGTCCTCCGCTCTCCCGCTGCGGGAGGTCGAGCGCATCGAGATCACGCTCGACGGGCAGGACGAGGCGCTGGCGTCCGCGACGCTCTGAGCGGCTGGGTCAGCGCGGCCGGTCCGGCTCGTACCGCGGCTCGAGCACGACCACGGGCGTCTCGGTCGACCGGTGCGCCGCGTGCGCGTCGACGTCGGGCTCCCGCTCGCGCCACGCGGCCCACAGGCGCTCCCGCTCGTGCCCGTGGGCCGCGCGCGCCCGCACGAGCCGCTCGCCGTCCGCGGTCGCCACGGTCGCGTCGGGGTGCACCTCGAGGTTGCGCCACCACGACGGGTGCCCCTCGGCCCACCCGTTCATCGCGAGCGTGACGAGGTTGGGCCCGTCCTCGACGTAGGCGACGATCACGCTGTGCTCCAGGCAGGTACGGCGGCCCGACGTCGTGAGCCGCATCATGCCCCAGCGGTCGGGCCGCGGACGGCGCAGGCCGAACCGCCCGCCGCTGAGCGCGTACAGCCTGCGGTGCACGACCCACGCCGTCCGGACGAACCAGCGCGGCGGCACGCGCGGTGCCCTGGTCTCGGACGTGCTCTCGCCAGTCATCGCGACCTCCGGCGTGCCCTCGCCCGCCGGACCCGCCGTGCGCGGCGGGCCGTGCGGACCTGCTGCCCCCAGCGTAGGGACGCAGCACGGGTCCCGTCACCCCCAGATGGCCTCCGCCCACTCGGGGTGGTCGACGAACGGGTTCCGGTTGTGCTGGAACTGCTCGTAGATGACCTCGTTGCGGCGCGCCTCGAACGAGGACACCGGGTCGGCCGCGTTCCACTCGAGCAGCGTGGAGAGCTTGCCGTGGAACGGCGCGGAGCCGTTGCCCACCGTGTCGCTCGGCTCGAGGTCGGCGAAGGAGTCCTCGCCCTCCCAGCGCACCGCCATGTAGAGGATCATGCGGGCGACGTCACCCTTGACCTCGTCGCGCGGCTCGAACGAGTCGGCGTCCGTGAAGTTGCCGGGCGCACCCGAGACCTCGCTGCCGCCGTCGTCGAAGTCCTTGTTGCCGCGGATGCTGTTGACCTGCACGTCCGTGGGGCGCAGGTGGTGCAGGTCGGTGCCCGGCCCGGTCGACGTGCCGAAGTCGCCGTGCGACTTGGCCCAGACGTGCTCCCGGTTCCAGTCCCCGACGTCGCCGCCGTTCAGCGACTTCGCCCGCGACTCGCCGCTGTAGAGCAGGATGACGTTGCCCGGGTTCGCCGGGTCCTCGTCCGTGGCCTTCAGCCCGTCCCACACCTGGCTGTACGACAGCGCGTCGGCGTCGCTGACGATGTCGTTGAGCTCCGCCTTGAGGGCCTCGCCCGCCAGGCCCTCCGCGCTGTCGTAGTAGCCGGCGGGGGCGTCGGACGCTCCCGGCGCCACGACGTCCTGTGCCGCGGCGCCCGGCGCCGCGAGCACCCCCGCCGTGACCGCCAGCGCGGACACCCCGCTCGCCCAAGCCCGTCCGAGACGTGTGCGCATCGTCGACCTCCGTGTCGCCCGGCCCACGGCCCCCGGCGGGCCACGGTGCCGGACCCACGCTCGCACGCGAGCCGGGCGAACTGAAGGTCCCTCAGTTAAATCTGGGTGAAATCTGTCTTCATCGGACGTTTTCACCATCGTGGCGGGTCACTTGATGGCCCCCATCGACAGACCGCGCACGAGCTGCTTCTGCGCCACCCAGCCGGCGATGATCACCGGCAGCGAGGCCAGGAGCGCCGCCGCGCACAGCCGGGCGAGGAACAGGCCCTCGCTGGTCATGGTCGACACGATGAGCACGGGCACCGTCGCGGCCCGCGACGCGGTGAGGTTGAGCGCGAAGAAGAACTCGTTCCACGCGAAGATCACGCAGATGAGCGCCGTCGCCGCGATGCCGGGCGCCACCATCGGCAGGAGCACCGACCGCATCGTGCGCATCAGCCCCGCGCCGTCGACCGACGCCGCCTCGAGCACCTCGCCGGGCACCTCGAGGAAGAACGACCGCATCATCCACACCGCGATCGGCAGGTTCATCGCGGTGTACAGGACCACGAGGGTCCAGATGTTGTCCAGGACCTTGAGCTGCCCCGCCACCACGTAGATCGGCACGATGACGGCGACGACGGGCAGCATCTTGGTCGAGATGAAGAAGAACAGCACGTCGCTGACCTTCTCCACCGGCCGGATCGACAGCGCGTACGCGGCGGGCACGCCGAGCAGCAGCACCAGCAGCGTGGACACGCCCGTCGCGATCGCGGAGTTGGCCACGTACGTGCCGCTGCCGCCCTCGATCACGGCGCGGAACTGGTCGAGCGTCGGCGAGAAGAACCACGTCGGGGGGTCGGACGCCGCCTGGTTCTCCTGCTTGAAGGCCGTGGCGGCCATCCAGGCCACGGGGAAGAAGAACGCGAGGGCCAGCAACCAGGTCAGCGTGGTCAGCACGCCGCCGGTCGCCCGGCCGCGGGCCGGGCGCAGCGAGGTTCGGGTATCGGCGGACATGCTCACTCCTTGACCTCGAAGCTGCGGAAGATGAGGCGCAGCGCGGCGGAGGCCACGATGATCGTGGCGATCACGACGACGACGCCCATGGCGGCGGCCTGCCCGATGTCGAACCCGAGGAACGCGCGCTGGTAGATGTAGAACGGCAGGTTGGCGCTGGCCGTGCCGGGCCCGCCCGCCGTCATGAGGTAGATCTGGTCGAACGTGTTGACCACGTAGATGACGCCGAGCAGCACGCCCAGCTCGATGTACCGGCGCAGGTGCGGCAGCGTGATCGAGGTGAAGGTGCGCCACGGCCCCGCGCCGTCGACCGACGCGGCCTCCAGCACGTCCTTCGGCTGGGCCTGCAGGCCGGCGAGCACGAGCAGCATCATGAACGGCGTCCACTGCCAGACCAGGGCCATGAGGATGGCGACGACCGGGAAGGTCGAGGTCCAGTCGACCGCCTCGATGCCCAGCAGCCCGATCGCCCAGTTGAGCAGGCCGTAGGTCGGGTTGAGCAGGGCGACCGACCAGAGCACGGAGCTGGCGACCGGCATGACGAGGAACGGCGTGATGAGCATGGTGCGCGCCACGCCGCGGCCCGCGAACGGCCGGTCGAGCAGCAGCGCCAGCACGATGCCGAGCACCATCGCGACCAGCACGCAGCCGAGCGTGATGACCACGGAGTTGAGCGCCGTCTGACGGAAGGTGGAGTCCGCGGCGATGTCGACGTAGTTGGCCAGGCCGACGAACAGGTCCTCGCCGGGCCGCAGCAGGTTCTGCGCGCGCAGCGAGTACCAGATCGTCACGAGGAACGGCAGCTGCGTGACGATGATCGTGAAGACGAGGGCGGGCAGCAGCGGCCCGCGGCGGCGCCAGCCCTCCGCGCGGCTCACGGCCCGCTCGGACGCCGCGGCGCGCGCGGCGCGGCGCGAGCCCTCCAGCCGGTCGATGGTCGAGGTGCTCATTGCTCCTCCTGGGCCCGATAGGTCTCGGCCACGGTGTCGGCGTAGCGCTGGGACTGTGCGATGGCCTCGTCGATCGTGACCTGGCCCGCGATCGCCGCGGACATCTGCTGGCCCACCCGCGTGCCGAGGTCCTGGAACTCGGGGATGCCGACGAACTGGATGCCCGGGTAGGGCACCGGGTGGGTCATCGCGGACTCCTGGGTGGCGCCGTTCATGGACTCGAGGGTCGCGTCGGCGTAGGCCTGCGACACCTCGGCATACTCGGGGATCTCGTACGTGGACAGGCGGCTGCCGGGCGGCACGCGCTCCCAGCCGATCTCCTCGCCCACCAGGCGCAGGTAGTCCTTGTCGGTCATCCAGGAGACGAAGTCCCAGGCGGCGTCCTTGTGCTCGCTCGTGGACGGGACGGCCAGCGACCACGAGTAGAGCCAGCCGGCCGACTCCGTGTCGGCGACGGGCGCCGGCGCGTAGCCGACCTTGCCCGCCACGGTCGACGACGCCGGGTCCTCGACGGTCGAGACCATCGACGTCGCGTCGTACCACATGGCCGACTGGCCCTGCGCGAACCGCGTGAGGCAGTCGCCGAAGCCCGACGTCGCGGCGCCCGGCTGGCCGTACTGCTGGACGGTGTCGATGTAGGTCTCCACGGCCTCGCGCGTCTCGGGCGAGTCGAGCGTGGCGTTCCAGTCCTCGTCGAACCAGCCGCCGCCGAACGTGTTGATCGCCGTGGTCATCGGGGCCATGACCTCGCCCCAGCCGGCCAGCCCGCGCAGGCAGATGCCGGAGAAGTCGTCCTCGGGCGCGTTCAGCTCGGCGGCCAGCTCGCGCACGTCGTCCCACGTCGGGTGCTCAGGCATCTCGAGCCCGGCCTCCTCGAAGAGGTCGGCGCGGTACGCGAGGAACGAGGACTCGCCGTAGAACGGCACGGAGTACATGTCGCCGTCGTACGAGAGGGCCTCGCGGACGCTGGGCACGAAGTCATCGGCGTCGTAGCCCTCCGTCTCGTCGATGTACGGCTGCAGGTTCTCGATCCAGCCGTTCTCGGCCCACATCGGCGTCTCGTAGTTGGAGATCATGACGACGTCGAACTCGCCGCCGCCGGTCGCCACGGACGCGGTGATCTTGGCCCGCGCCTCGTTCTCGGGGAGCGAGACGAAGCGGACGTCCACCCCCGGGTGCTCGGCCCGGAACTCGTCCTGCAGGGAGATCGCGTCCTGCATCTGCGGGTTGGAGACGATCGCGACGACGATCTGCTCTCCCTCACCGCCGCCCACGGCGCCCGCGCCGGCACAGCCGGACAGCGCCAGCGCCACGGCCGCCGTCGCGGCGGCCGGCGTCGCTCTCGGTCGGAACATCCTCGTCCTCTCCTCGACGCAGCCTCTCCGCCGCGCTCATCTGAGATTCATCCTCTGCTCATCTGCAATCCGCAGACTAGTTCGCTATGCTCAAGTGAGCAAGAGCCCGCGCTCAGCAGTGCTCGGCTCCGACCCCAGAGGACGCAGGTGACGCAGAACGACTCGAACCTCCTGGTCGAGGTGAGCACCGACTACTACATCGACGGCAAGTCGAAGGTCGAGATCGCCCGGGACCGCGGCATCTCCCGCTTCCAGGTCGCGCGCCTGCTCACGCAGGCGAAGGACCAGGGCATCGTGCGCATCGAGATCACGCCCCCGCGGGTCGACGGCGAGCGCGGCAGGCGCCTGGCCGAGCGGCTCGGCGTCCGCGAGGTGCTCGTCGCTGCCAGCGGCGACGACACCGTCACGACGCGCGAGAACCTCGCGACCGAGCTCGCGCACACGGCGCGGCGGCACATCACGGAGGGCTCGACCGTCGGCATCTCCTGGTCGCGCACCGTCGAGGCCGCCGTCCGGCACATCGGCAAGCTGCCGAGCTGCGACGTCGTCCAGCTCGTCGGCGCGCTGCCCGTCGAGGGCAGCGGCAACTCGCTCGGGCTGATCAACACGTTCGCCCAGATGCCGGGCGTGCGCACGTGGCCGGTCTGGTCCCCGCTCCTGGTGGCCGACGCCGCGACCGCCGCGGGCATGCGCAGGCAGCCGGAGATCGCCGACGCCCTGGCGCGGGCCGACCACCTCGACGTCGCGATCGTCGCGGTGGGCCACTGGTCCGAGCGCACCTCGACCGTGTTCCCGCAGATCAGCGTCGAGGAGCAGCAGGCGGCGACGGCAGCCGGCGCCGTCGCCGAATGCTCGGGCCGGCTGTTCGACGCCGTCGGCCGGCCGGTGCGCACGAGCCTCGACGAGCGGGTCGTCGGCGTCACGCTCGAGCAGCTCGCCGCGACCCCCGAGGTGATCGCGATCGGCTACGGCTCCGCCGTCGCGCCCGGGCTGGTGGCCGCCGTGCACGGCGGCGTCGCCACGACCCTGGTGATCGACGACGCCGCCGCCACGGCCCTCGAGGACCTCTACCGCGCCGACTGACCGCCCGTCCGCGCCACCAGGTCCTCGACCGTGGCGCGGGCGCCGCGCTCGTGCAGGGACGCGAGCGCCGCGGCGTAGGCGGCCGTGAACCGCTCGTCGTCGACCAGGTCGCCGAAGACCTCGCGGTCGCGCAGGAACGCCAGCGGGTCGTCACGCTGCGCGAGCGCCGCCTGGTGCAGGCGGTCGGCCAGCCGGTCGACGATCTCGATGGGCTCACCGGCCTCGTCCACGCCCTCGTCGTACCGGGCCCAGGAGGCGACCACCAGCGCCGCGTGCTCGATCGGTCCGCCGTGCTCGAGGTGGTGCCGGACCACGGGCAGCAGCCACTTCGGGATGCGGTCGGACGACTCGGCGCACAGCCGGGCGAGCGTGTCGGCGACGTGCGGGTTGGCGAACCGCTCCACCAGCGTGGCCTTGTAGGCGTCGAGGTCGATGCCGGGCACGGGCTCCAGCGTCGGCGTGCCCTCGCGGTCCATGTAGCCGCGCAGGAAGCGGGCGAAGACGTCCTGGCCCGCGACCTCGTGCGCGTACCGGTGCCCGGCCAGGTAGCCGACGTAGCACAGGGCCTGGTGGCTGGCGTTGAGCAGGCGCAGCTTCATCAGCTCGTACGGCTCGACGTCGGACACGACCTGCACGCCGGCGTCCTCGAACGGCGGGCGGCCCGTGGGGAAGGTGTCCTCGAGCGCCCACTGCTCGAACGGCTCGGCGACGACGGGCCACGCGTCGTCGATGCCGAACCGCTCGGCGACCATCGCGCGGTCGGCGTCGGTGGTGACGGGGGTGATGCGGTCGACCATCGAGCTCGGGAAGGCGACGTCGGCCTCGATCCAGTCGGCGAGGTCGGCGTCCTTGGCGCGCGCGAAGGTGGTGAACGCGCGCCGCGCGACCTCGCCGTTGCCCTGGATGTTGTCGCAGCTCATCACCGTGAACGGCGGCACACCACGGTCGCGGCGTCGGCGCAGGGCCTCGGTGACCAGCCCGAACGTCGTCGCGGGGACGGCGCCGTCGGCCAGGTCGGCGGCCACGCCCGGGTCCGTGAGATCGAACTCGCCCGTCACGTGGTGGATGTTGTACCCGCCCTCCGTGACGGTGAGGGAGACGATGCGCACCGCGGGCGACGCCATCTTCTCGAGCACGGCCTCCGGGTCGTCGGGCGCGAGGAGGTACTCGGTGATCGAGCCGATGACGCGCGCCCGCAGGGTGCCGTCGGGGTGCTTGAGCACGAGGGTGTAGAGCCCGTCCTGCGCGGCCAGGGCGTCCCGCATCCGCGCGTCGCCCGGCAGCACGCCGACGCCGCAGATCGCCCAGTCGCGGGCCTTGCCGTCGGCCATGAGGCGGTCGAGGTACATCGCCTGGTGGGCCCGGTGGAAGCCGCCCACGCCGAGGTGGACGATCCCCGTCGTGAGCCCGGACCGGTCGTAGGTGGGCACGGTGAGGTCCGCGCCCCGCGGCGCGGACCCCACCAGACCGTCCAGGGTCTTCTCGCTGAGTGCCGTCATCGTGCTGCTCCGCCGCCCTTCCGACTCCGGTTGAATCCTTCGTCAGGCTAACAGATGAGCAGATGAGCGGTCACAGATGAGCGTAGGTCACGCCGGGAGCCCGACCGGGAAGGGCTCGCCGAAGTCCGCGGACCGGCTCACGGCGCTCCACCGCTGGTCGGACTCCAGCAGCCGGCGGTCCTGAGCCACCGACATCTCGGTGGCGTTCACCCCGAGCGGGAGGTTGTCGGGCAGGTCGTCGTGCGCGGCGAGCGCGACGAGGATCTGCGCGGCGCGGTCCGGGTCGCCCGCGACGCCGGACTCCCCCTGCCGCAGCCGCGTGTTCATCGCACCGACGGTGGCCTCGTACTCCGGCGGCACCTCGGCCACGGACATGGACGAGCCCGCCCAGTCGGTGCGGAACCCGCTCGGCTCCACGACGAGCACCCGGACGCCGAACGGCGCGGCCTCGGTGCGGAGCACGCGGCTGAACCCGTCGATGGCGAACTTCGCCGCCTGGTAGGACCCGATGCCCGGCGAGCCGCCGACCCGGCCGCCCACCGAGGAGAACTGGATCACGAGGCCGCCGCCCTGCTCGCGGAGCAGCGGCACCGCCGCCTTGGACACGTGGTACACGCCCCAGAAGTTGGTCTCGAACTGCGTGCGGAAGTCGGCGTCGGGAGTGGTCTCGATCGGGCTGACGTTGGCGTAGCCCGCGTTGTTGACGATCACGTCGAGCCGCCCGAACCGGGTCGCGGCCTCGGCGAGCGCCGTACGGACGGCCTCCGGGTCGGTCACGTCGAGCCGGAGCGGGAGCACCCGGTGGCCGTACTCGGCCACGAGGTCGTCGAGCTGTTCGGGGCGCCGCGCCGTGGCGGCGACCCGGTGGCCGGCGGCGAGCGCCGCGCGGACGAGGGAGCGGCCGAAGCCGCGGGAGGAACCGGTGACGAACCATGCCTGTGTCTGCTGCATGGTTTTACTACAACACCGTTTCGCTAACTTGCGCAACCCCGTTGCGCTAAGATGTGACCATGCCGACACGCGAGTTCCAGCGGGCCCGGTCCCCCGAGGCCAAGCGTCTGCGCGAGGCCGCCATCCTGGACGCCGCGCGGCGGCTCGGCGCCGCGCGCGGCATCCGGCAGGTCACGCTCACCGACATCGCCGAGGCCGTGGGCATGCACAAGTCGGCGATGCTGCGGTACTTCGAGACGCGCGAGGAGATCTTCCTGCGGCTCACTGCGGAGGGCTGGCAGGACTGGGCGCCCGATCTCGCCCAGCACGTGCGCGCTCTCGAGCGGCCCGACGCCGACACGGTGGCCGCGGCCTTCGCGGCCTCGCTCGCCGGACGGCCGATGTTCTGCGACCTGCTCGCCCAGACGCCGCTCAACCTGGAGCGCAACGTCTCGACGGAGAAGGTCCGGGAGTTCAAGCTGACGACTCGCGACGGGCTCGGCGTCATCGTGCCCGCCGTCCGTGCGGCGCTGCCCGCCCTGACCGACGAGGACGGCGTCGACGCCGTCGCGACGGCCACCTCGCTGGCCGGCACGTTCTACCAGATCGCCACGCCCGGGCCGGACGTGGCCGAGCTCTACCGCTCCGACCCGCGGCTCGCGCACGCCCTGGTCGACGTCGAGCCGCAGCTGACCCGGATCCTCGCCTCGATGCTCCGCGGGCGGCTCGCCGAGCGCACCGGCTGAGGCGCTCAGGCCCCGGTCGCCGCCGCGTACCGCCGCGACAGCACGCCGAGGTGCTCCACCAGCCCGGGCGGGCCGTCGACCGAGAAGTCGAGCCCGAGCATGCCGATCCACACCGCCACCGTCTCGAGGCTGTCGCCGCCGGTGACGAGCACGCAGCTCGCCTCGTCGCGCGGCTCGACCGTGCCGACCGCCGGGTTGATGCGGGCCAGCACCACCTCGGCGGGCGCGCGCACGAGGACGCGGGCGTGCACGGCCCAGCCCGTCCGGGCCACCTCGCGGACCACGAACTCGGTCAGGTCGAACGGCGGCGGCGTGGGCACGAACCGCCGTCCGCCCGGGACGCGCAGCTCGAGCCAGTCGACTCGGAACGGCTGCCACTCCCCCGAGGCGACGTCACGCCCCACGAGGTACCAGCGCCGCTGCCACGCCACGAGCCGCACGGGCTCGACCTCGCGCGGCTGCTCGCCGCGGTACCAGAACCGCAGGCCCTGGTGGTCGCGGATCGCGGCGGCCAGCTCGGTGAGCAGCGCCGGGTCGACCGCCGGGTCCTCGACGTTGCTGCTGGTGTTCTCCGGACCCGCCGCCGTCGCGTCGCGCAGCGCGGCGACCTGACGGCGCAGCCGGTCGGGCAGCACGTGCTCGAGCTTGCCGAGCGCGCGGGCGCTGCTCTCCTCGATGCCGGCGACGGCCCCGGCGGCCCGCAGCCCCACCGCGATGGCCACGGCCTCCTCGTCGTCGAGCACGAGCGGCGGCAGCTTGCCGCCCACGCCGAGCCGGTAGCGACCGCCCGGCCCGCGCACCGCGTCGACCGGGTACCCGAGGTCGCGCAGGCGGGCGACGTCGTTGCGCACCGTGCGGTCGGTGACGTCGAGCCGCGCGGCGAGCTCGGCGCCGGACCAGTCCGCGCGCGACTGCAGCAGGCCCAGGAGGGCGAGCAGGCGACCCGCGGTGCCGGTCATCCAGGACTCCTTCGATCTTTCTCTGGTTCGCCGAGAATACAGGAAGGAACTGTTCCGGAACCCTCCGTAGTGTCGGAGACATGGACACCACGCAGAGCACCGACATCCGCCCCTTCCGCATCGCGATCCCGCAGGCCGACCTGGACGACCTGGCCGACCGCCTCGCCCGCACCCGCTTCGCGCCGGCCGCGCCCGGCGACTCCTGGGAGTACGGCACGCCCGAGTCCTACCTGCGGAACGCCGTCGAGCACTGGCGCACCGCGTTCGACTGGCGGGCCGTCGAGGAGCGGGCCAACGCCTACCCGCAGTTCCTCACCGAGATCGACGGCCAGACCGTGCACTTCCTGCACGTGCGGTCCGCCGAGCCGGGCGCACGGGCGCTCGTGCTGACCCACACCTACCCGGGCTCGTTCCTCGACTTCCTCGACATGATCGGCCCGCTCACCGACCCGGTCGCCCACGGCGGCCGCGCCGAGGACGCCTTCCACGTCGTCATCCCGTCGATCCCCGGCTTCGGCTTCAGCACCCCGCTGAGCGAGCCGGCCGACGGCGGCACCTGGACCATGGCGCGCGTCGCCCGCACGTGGGACACCCTCATGCGGCGGCTCGGCTACGAGTCCTACGGCACGCACGGCTCCGACGCGGGGACCCTGGTCGGCCGCGAGCTCGCGGTCCTCGACCCCGAGGGCTTCCTCGGCGCCCACGTGCTCCAGCTCTTCTCGTTCCCCTCGGGGGCGGAGGGCGAGATGGACGGGTTCGGCCCCAAGGAGTTCGCGGCGCTGCAGCACATGCAGTGGTTCCAGAGCGTCGGCGGGTACAACGCGATGAACGGCTCGCGACCCCAGACGATCGCCGCGGGGCTCAGCGACTCCCCCGTGGCCCTGCTGGCCTACAGCGAGCTGTTCGAGAGCTTCGGCAACGGCACGAGCCTCGTCTCGCTCGACCAGATCCTCGCCCAGGTCAGCCTCTACTGGCTCACCAACACCGCGGCCACGGCCGTGCGCTACCACCACACCGAGCTGCGCTCGGGCGCCGAGCCGGTGGTGAGCACGGGCCGCATCGGCGTCGCCGTCTTCGCGGACGACTTCCAGACCATCCGCTCCCTCGCCGAGCGCGACAACGCCCGCATCGAGCACTGGTCCGAGCACCCCGAGGGCGGCCACTACGCGGCGATGGAGGTGCCCGACGCCGTGGTCGACGACCTCCGCACCTTCTTCCGCACCGTCTGACCCCTCGCCGAGCGCTGGATCCTCGCCCTCCCGGTCCGCCGGAGAGGGCGAGGATCCAGCACTCTGCGGTGTTCAGTGGTCGTGGCCGTGGCCGGCGCCCGTGACGCCGCTCAGCTCGTTCGGCGTGACGCCGAGCTCGGCCGACTTCCACACCTCGCCCGACTCGACGTCGACCGCGTGGATCGAGTCGGTCGCCGGGTCGGTCACGTACACCGACCCGTCCAGCGCCAGGATCGCCGGCCGCGGCTCCTGCCAGTCGAGCGGCTCCTCCCACGCGTCGATGACCGGGATCGACGCCGTCAGCTCTGCCGTCTCCGGGTCGATCACGTGGACCTCACCGTCGGTGCCGAGCACGAGCGCCTCGCCCTCCGCGCCCCGGGCGAGCGACCGGAACGTGTACGACGACGGCAGGTCGACCAGCTCGAGCGACCCGTCCCGGGTGTCGATCAGGGACACGCGGGTCGGGCGCTCCAGCTCGGCGTCCGGGTCGGTCTTGTAGTCGCCGAGCACGACGGGCGACGCCTCGGTGCCCGCCTGGTTGCCGATGCGACCGTAGGCGTCGGGCGCGGCGACCTTGGTGATCTCGCCGTCGGTGTAGACGAGCGCACCGTCCTCGCAGCCGATGACGACCGCCTCGTCGGCCGCGACGGCCTCGCCGTGCACGCCGGGGCACTCGTCCGACGCCGCGACCTCCTCGCCGGCGGCGTCGAGCACCCGGATGCCGGTGCGCGCGTCGGGCGTGCCCTCGGAGACGACGAGCGTGTCGTCGGACAGCGGGACGGCGACGCCGTGGTGCGGCTCCGGGGTCGTGTGCTCCCGCGCCGCGGCGTCGTGGTCGGCCACGTGCTCGGAGTCGACGACGCGGACGAGGCCCGTGCCGTCGTCGAACAGGGCGGTGCGCCCCTCGTGGACGACGACGTGGCCGGGCTCGGTGGCGTCGTACCGCACGTCGGTGAGGGCCGGCTCGGCCGTCCAGAAGTGGTCGTGGTCGCCGTGGCCCTCGGCCCAGGTGCCCAGGTCGAGGGCCTGGAACCCGCCGGTGGTGGAGACGAGCAGGTGGCGCTCGTCGCCCGCCGGGTTGAGGCGTGCGAAGCCGTCGAGCCCGATGTCACCGACGGGCTCGAGGGTCAGGGCGTCCAGGACGAGCACGCCGCCGTCGTAGGTGACCGCGACACGGGGCGTGCTCGCCTGCGCCTCGGTCGCCTCGCGCTCGTCGTCGTGGGCGTCGTGGGCGTCCGTGGCGGACGGCGACGGCGAGCCGGCCGCCGCCCCGCCGTCCGTGGCACAGGCGCTCAGCAGGAGCAGGGACAGCGCGGCACCGAGTCCTGCGGCCGCGCGGGTGGTGTGTCGGTTCATCGTGGTCGGGCGGCCGGAGACCGCCCACTCCCTCCCTCTGGAATGACAATCATTCTCATGTCGATCCGGAGTCAAGCAGATCTGAGAACGATTCTCAAACAGGTATCAGAGGGAGGGCGGTCGTCAGGCGCCCTCGGCCGCGAAGGCCTCGGCCATCGCCGCCTCGTCCAGGAAGGCGACCTCCCAGTGGTGACCGTCGAGGTCGGCGAACGCCCGGTTGTACATCCAGCCCAGGTCCTGGGCGTCGTTCGACTCGGTGCCGCCTGCCTGCAGGGCGGCGTCGGCGATCCGGTCGACCTCCTCGCGCGAGCCGACGCCCAGCGCGTTGATCACCTCGACGCCGTCGGTCGCGACGGGCCGCTTGGTGAACGACGTGAACCTCGTGTGGTTCATGATCTGGACGAAGACGGTCTCGCCCAGCGCGAGGCTCGTCGACGACTCGTCGGAGAACTCCGGGTTGACCGAGGCGCCGACGGCCTCGTAGAAGGCCCTGCTCGCCTGCACGTCGGCGACGGGAAGGTTCACGAAGATCTGGGTGACGGCCACGCCGGGCTCCTTGCGGTGTGAACGGAAGCGGGAACACCCTGTCGACGCCGCGGGCGCCGCGAACTCATCGGTCACCCCAGGGACGCGTACCCCACCGGCACGCCCGCCGTCACGACGAGCGCCGTCACCACCGCGACGGCCGCGGGCAGCGGGCCGCGGACCCGGCGCACCAGCATGCCGACCAGCAGCGCGAGGGCCGCGACGCCGAGCACCGACCAGTACACGGGGCTGGTCGTCTCGTGCACCACGGTCAGGCCGTACACCGCCTCCCCCAGGCCGACGCCCGCGAGCACGCCCGCGGCCAGGGCGGCACCGAGACCGGTGCCCCGCAGCCACGCCGCGGCGACACCGACGAACGGGCCCACGACGATGCCGATGACGAGCCACGTCGTGGGGTCGTAGTAGTAGCCGCGCAGCTGGGCGGCCACACTGTAGCCGAGCAGGAGCACCACGAAGGTCGCCGTGCCGAGCGCCGCCGCGGGGCCGGTGCGGAGGCGGGACCAGAAGACGAGCGCCACGGTGAGGATCATCCACCCGCTCGACGAGTTCGCGAACGAGGAGAGGGCCTCCGGCAGGAAGCCCTACGCGTACGACGTCAGGCCGCCCAGGAGAAAGCCGGCGAGCACGACGAGCAGCGCGCGCACGAGGGGGCGGGTGAGCAGTGCGCCGGCGGACGGCGTCCGAGAAACCGTGGTCATACCGCGAACCTAGGTCGCCCGGCCCGGACCGCACATCGGACCGAGGTTTGACGGCGTCAACCCCCGGGTGGATGCGACCCTGACCCGGACCGCCGGGGTGTTCCCCGCCGGGGCCGGAGGATCGCTCCGCCGCGCGGCGCGGCCCTGCCGAGGGCGCGCGGCGGCCGTGGCAGGACCGACGCATACGTGTGCCCCGTCGAGGTCACGGTCTCGGCGACCTCCGGACCGTCCTCGCCCGACAGTCTCTGCACCCAACCGGGCGCCTGCTTCGCGTGGTTGCACCGGACGCACAGCCCTTGCGCGTTCGCCAGGCTCGTCGCGCCTCCCTCGCCGTACGGCAGCACGTGGTCGGCGTGCCGGACGGGCGCGTCGCAGTACGGCGTCGCGCAGATGCCCTGCTGCCTCGCGCGGAGCACCGCGGAGATGCCGGAGGGGAAGAACCGGCTCGTGCTCGTCGTGGCCAGCATGCGCCCGGCCGGGCTCACGTAGATCGCCCGCAACCAGGCTGCGTCGGCGTCGACACCGGCGGCGACCAGCTCGCGCGCCACCGGTGCGGGCACCACGCCCGCACCCGCCGAGGAACCCTCCAGCACCACCCCGGGGTCGGCGCCGCCCGCGAGCAGCGTCTCGTCCGACACGAGGAGGTTGACCGTGACCGGGACGTCGTCGGCCCGGTCACGGCCGGTCACGCGCTCGATCAGCGCGTCAGCCATCAGCTGACCGCCGGAGCGCCCGTCGCCCGCGGCCCGCGCCGCGTCGGCGTGGGCCCGCAGCTGGGCGTAGGCCTGGATGCCCTGCTTCATCGGCACCAGGGCCGTGAGGTACACCATGAGGTCGGGTGCAGGGCGCACCGAGACGTGCCGCTCCCCCTCGGCCCTCGCGAGCCGCCGCACCGTGGCGTGCACGTCGAGCCGCGCGGCGATCGCCTGGACCCGCGCGGCGAGCCGCTTGGCGCCCAGCCCGGCGAGCGCCGCCAGGTCGCGGCAGACCTCCTCGTCGACCACGGCACGGTGCTCCGGGCTCAGGTGCGACGTCTCGCGCACGAGGATCATGGCGCGCCACTCGCTCAGCGCCCCGACCCGGAGCGCCTCGAACGTGTACGGCATCTGCTGCACCCACACGCGGGCGGCGCCGAGGAAGGAGGCGCCCGCGTGCGGCGACCGGGTCATCGCCGCGCCCACCTGCGCCGGCACGCCGCGGCCCCGGCGCTCCGCCCGGACACCCTGGTCAGCCTCCGCCGCGCGGGTCACCTCGTCCAGCGCGACGGCCGCGCGCGCCTGCGCGGCCGCGACCGAGTGCTTCACCTTCTCGAGCTCGGCCAGCAGATCGACCCAGGCGGCCGCGGTCCCGCGCGAGACCGAGCGCACCGGGTCACCGGCGCCGGGCAGCACGCCGTCCGCGATCACCGCTCGGAGGCGCGCCACGAGCGAGGCGTCGAGCACCGGGGCGGCGCCGGACATGCCGGGACCACCACGCCCGGGTTCCGTGGGCGCGCGACCCGGCGCCAGGTCGGCTGCCACGCCGACGCGCTCGCGCACCTCATCCATCGCACCCACCTCGCACATCGCCTCCGTCGTGGCATCATCCTATCGAACACCTGATCGATCCGCTGCGCGGCCGACACCCCTGTGGACAACCCTGCACGGGGCCCCGCCCTACTCCGCGACCTCCACCGGCTGTCGCAGGATCGTCCGCCGCTTCTCGGGCGCCACCCGCCGCACGTCGCTCAGATAGATCTCGTGGTGCCGCCCCGCCAGGCGCAGTCCGTTCGCCGGCACGAACTCGTCGTGCATCCGCGCGAGCACCTCCGCCTCGTCGTCGAACGAGCCGACGTGCAGCGTCTGCACGCACCGCCCCTCCGCGAGGCGCTCGAACCGCACGTCGTCGAGCCGCGCGGGAGCGCCCCGCCCGCGCACCCGTTCGACGGCCTCGGCGACCAGGTCCGGCCCGACCCAGTCCGGCTGCAGCACCATGAGCGTCCAGTCCCAGTGCGCCTTGTCCCGGCGGACGGTGAACACGTCCAGGTCGCGCGCCCACCACAGCCCCTCGAGCGGCATGACGACGAAGTCACGCCCGAGCTGCTGCCTGCTCGCGAACTTCACCGCGTACGCCACCGGGTAGAGCGCCTCGACCGCCGCGGCGAAGACGTCCGTGTTCGGGTCGCCGTGCCCGTCGACCACGAGGTACTGCTGGTCCGGGACGTCGAGCAGCCGGAACCGGCCCCGCTGTGCCCGGTACGCGTCGAGGCTCTTCTTGAGGTCGACCTTGGCACCACCCATGAGCACCCCCGTGTCGAGAATCCGCCGCCGGCTCCGTCCCAGCACCGTAGCGAAGGACACCGACACGCGTGCCGACCGAGCCGGCACCCGGGTCACGGCACGCCCGAGCTCAGGCCCGCCGTCGCCCCGCCACCGCGAGCGCCGCCAGCGCCAGCACGGTGCCGACCACGATCCCCCGCTGGAGCCACGGCCCGACGAGCACGCCCGCGGTGACGCCGTCGCGCAGCTCGACGTCGGTCACGATGATCCCCGCCTCGTCGGCGGGCAGCGCGGGCCCGGGTGCGCCGTCGGGCCCGAAGACCTGGCTGGTGCCGGTGGTCGAGAGGTTGACCACGGCACGTCCGGTCTCGACGGCGCGCATGCGCGCCATGGCCGTCTGCTGCAGGTTCTCGTCGGTGCCGCGGAAGTCGGCGTTGTTGGTCTGGAACATGTACGCCTGGGCGCCGCCCTGCACGCCCTCGCGGACGACGTCGTCGAACACGACGTCGAAGCAGATCGCCAGACCGACGACGGCGTCACCCGTGTCGACGACGGGCGCGTCGCTGCCGGGGCTGTACTCGCGGGCGAGCAGGTTCACGAGGCTGGGCACGATGGCGCCGTAGAACGCGCGGTCGGGCACGTACTCGCCGAACGGCACGGGATGGCGCTTGGCGTGCGTGGCGGTGGGCCCGCCCTCGGTCCAGAGGAAGGACGTGTTGAACATGCGGTCGCCGCGCCACGACGCCGCGTTGACCAGCAGCGGGGCCTGGTAGCGGCGGGCGGCCGAGGACAGCGCGGTGGCCGCACCGCCGTCGGCCACGGGGTCGGCACCGACACCGCCCTCGGGCCAGACGACGAGGTCGACGCGCTCGTCCTCGAGGGGCTCCGACGCGTCGAGCTGGGCCCGCAGGAGGTCGCCGGGTTCGCGCTCGTCGACGTAGGCGGCGGGGCCGTCGCCCTGGACCGCGCCGACGCGCAGCGTGCCCGCCGGCGTGGTGGGGAACTGCGGCAGGGCGACCAGCACGGCCGCGAGCGCCACGGCGGGCACCCCGGTGAGCCACCGGCCGCGCCCGGCCGACGGCGCCGCCGCGGCGTGCCGCACCACCTCGATGACCGCGGCGCACAGCAGCACCATGCAGAAGGTGAGCCCGGACACCCCGAGCCACGACGCGACCGGCGCGACGGGGCTCGCCGACTGGCTCATGCCGAGGCGCCCCCACGGGAACCCGCCGTACGGCCAGGAGCCGAGCACGAGCTCCCGGGTGGTCCACGCGCCCGCGACCACGAGGGGCAGGACGGCGAGCCGCACGGCCCGCGTGCCGCGCCACCGGGGCACCCAGCGGTAGGCCAGCGCGATCAGCGGCGACACGGCGGCGGTGAGGAGCGTCTGGGACGTGGCCAGCGCGACCCACGGCACCCAGCCGAGCGGGTCGTCGCCGAGGAACCGCGACGACCAGGACACGTGCGGGAACCAGAACGCCGCGCCGAAGGCCGCGCCGACGAGCACGGCGCCCCAGGCGCGCCGCCCGACGAACGTGACGAGCGACGCCGCGACGGCGACGTAGGCGAGCGGCCACCAGCCCAGGGACGGGAACGCGGCATCGAGGGCGAGCCCCGCGAGCGCGGCCACCGGCACGGCGGCCCACAGCGGCAGCAGGGGCGGGGCGGAGGGCGTCGGGTCGCCGGAGGCGGTGCCGGGGGTCGGCTGCGCGAGGGCCTGGGTCACGCCCGCAGTGTCCCACCCCGGGCTGGGAACGACCGCAGGGCGAAACGGTTTCTCCCAAGAAACCTACCGACCTGTAAGTTCGGCGGGTACGATCGGGCGCCGACCCGGGTGACCGACCAGGCCGCACGACGAGACCGACAAGACCGAGGAGTGCCGTGGCAGCGGAGCGCGAGCAGGGGGTGCGCCCCGAGGGCGCCCGGACGGACCGGACGACCCGGAACGAGGGCACGCGATGAGCGAGGCGACGACGACCACGGCGGCCTACCTCGACCCGGCCCTGCCGGTCCCCGAGCGCGTCGCGGACCTGCTGGGTCGGATGACCGTCGCGGAGAAGGTGGGGCAGATGCTCCAGCTCGACGCCCGCGGCGACTACGAGGGCGACATCCTGCACAAGCACGTCGGCTCGATCCTGCACACCTCGCCCCACCGGCTCGAGCGTGCCCACGAGCTGGTGCAGCAGACGCGGCTGCGCATCCCGCTGCTGGTCGGCGAGGACTGCATCCACGGCCACTCGTTCTACGAGGGCGCCACGATCTTCCCGACCCAGCTCGGCATGGCCGCGTCCTGGGACCCGGGGCTGGTCGAGCAGGCCGCCCGGATCACCGCCGTCGAGGCCGCGGCGACCGGTGTGCACTGGACGTTCAGCCCCGTGCTCTGCATCGCCCGCGACCTGCGCTGGGGCCGGGTCGACGAGACGTTCGGCGAGGACCCGTACCTGATCGGCGAGCTCGCCTCCGCGATGGTGCGCGGCTACCAGGGCTCCGGGTTCGACGACCCGACCGCCGTCCTTGCCACCGCCAAGCACTTCGCCGGGTACTCCGAGACGCAGGGCGGCCGTGACGCGTCGGAGGCCGACATCTCCCGCCGCAAGCTGCGCTCCTGGTTCCTGCCGCCGTTCGAGCGCGTGGCCAAGGAGGGCTGCGCCACCTTCATGCTGGGCTACCAGACGATGGACGGCGTGCCGATCACGATCAACGACTGGCTCCTCAACGACGTGCTGCGCGGCGAGTGGGGCTACACCGGCACGCTCATCACCGACTGGGACAACGTGGGCCGCATGGTGTGGGAGCAGAAGGTGCAGCCCGACCACGCGCACGCCGCAGCGGCGGCCGTCCGCGCGGGCAACGACATGGTGATGACCACGCCGCAGTTCTTCGAGGGCGCCCAGGAGGCGATCGACCGCGGCCTGCTCGCCGAGTCGGACCTCGACCGCGCCGTGGCGCGCATCCTCACGCTGAAGTTCGAGCTCGGCCTGTTCGAGAACCCGCGCAGGCCCACGCTCGACCGCGACGCCGCTCTGATCGGCTCCGCCGCGCACGCCGAGGCCAACCTCGAGCTCACGCGCCGCTCGCTGGTCCTGCTGCGCAACACCGGCGCCCTCCCCCTGGCCGGCGGCTTCACCGCCCGGGACGACGCCGGACGCGCCACCGGGGCCGGTGCCGACCGGCCGCGGCGCGTCGCCGTCGTCGGCCCGCTGGCGGACGCCGCGCAGGCGCAGCTCGGCGACTGGGCGGGCAGCTCCGGCCAGGCCGACTGGCTGCCGGACGGGCACCCGCGGCACATGATCAGCACGGTGCTCGACGGCCTGCGCGACCTGACCCCGCAGGACTGGACCCTGACGTCGGCCCTCGGGGCGGAGATCGTCACGCTGGTCACGCCGCCCGAGGGCGACACCCTGCCCGACGGCCAGCCGCGCCCCAAGATCGCGGTGCCGTGCGAGCCCGACGCCGAGCTCATCGGGGAGGCGGTCGCGCAGGCACGGGAGGCCGACTACGTCGTCGCCGTGGTCGGCGACCAGGTCGAGCTGGTGGGCGAGTACAAGTCGACGGCGACGCTCGAGCTCGTCGGCGGGCAGGTCGCCCTGCTGGACGCGCTGGCGGAGACCGGCACGCCGCTGGTCGTCGTCGTCATGGCGTCCAAGCCGCTCGTGCTGCCCACCTCCGCGCTGGCGGCCGACGCGCTGCTGTGGGTCGCGAACCCGGGCATGCGGGGCGGGCAGGCGATCGCCGAGCTGCTGCTCGGGCTGATCGAGCCGTCCGGGCGCCTGCCGATCTCGTTCGCCCGCCACGTGGGCCAGCAGCCCACCTACTACAACCAGGTGCGCGGCCAGCACGGCACGCGGTACGCCGACCTCACGCAGGAGCCCGCCTTCGTGTTCGGCGAGGGCCTGTCCTACAGCAGCGTCGAGTACGCGGGCCTGGAGGTGCTCGACCCCGAGGTCGCGGCCGACGGCGTCGTGCGCGCGCGGGTCACGCTCGCCAACACGGGCGCCCGCCCGGTGCGCGAGACCGTCCAGGTGTACGTGAGCGACAGCGTGACGTCGGCGAGCTGGGCGGACAAGGAGCTCAAGGGCTACCGGCAGGTCGACCTCGAGCCCGGTGCACGCACCGTGGTCGAGCTGGACCTGCCGGTCGCCGCCTGCACGATCGTCGACCGGGAGGGCCGCCGCGTGGTCGAGCCGGGCGCGTTCGAGCTGCTGGTGGGGCCGTCGTCCCGGGACGCCGACCTCCTGCGCGCGGGGTTCGAGGTGCTGCCGGGCTGATCAGCGGCCGGTGAGGAACTCGTCGGGCCGCAGGGCCCGTGACACGATCCGCGTGTCGCCGATCCAGCCGTAGAAGCCCTGGCCGTAGCGCTCGGCGGACTGCGTGCCGCCGAGCGCGAACGGCTTGCCGAGCGTCGCGATCCCCCGCCCCTCCTCGGCCGCGTTGCGCACGATCCTCGACCCGTCGACGTACATGGTCGTGTGCCGGCCGTCGTTCACGACGGCGACGTGCGTCCAGCGCCCGACGGGCAGGGCGTGGCTCCACGACGTCGGATCGGCGTCGACCGGCACCGGGTACGCGATGAACTGCAGGAACCGTTCCCCGGACAGGTTGAGGCTGCACGTCGGGTCGTCGTCGGACCAGCCGCTGTGCTTGCCCGCGTCACCGGCCCGGCCCTCCCACCCGAGGATGCCCATCCAGGCGTGGTCACCCTCGAACGGGTCCGGCAGCCGGAGGAACGTCTCGATGGTGTAGCCGCGCTCGAACGTCATGCCGTTGACCGGCGCGTCCGGCCCGGTGCGCAGGACGGCCCCGCGGTCCGGCGCCTTGCCGCCGTCGAACCGGAGGCTGGCGTGCGCGGGCTGCCGCTCGTGGTGTGCGGCGGACCAGGTGAGGGCCTCGGGACCGCTGTCGTGCAGCAGCGTCGCCGTGAGGTGGTTGCCGTGGCCGGACAGGTCGCGGGCGACCGTTCCCGGCGGCACCGGCGCGCCGTCGTCGCCGGCCGCGCCGAGGCCCGCGCCGTCGAACCGCCAGTAGGCCACCGTCCCGCGCGGCAGGACGGCCGACGGCGGGCGGGGCGGCGGCACCGGTGCGGGCGCGAACGCGGCGAACCGCTCGTCGAAGTCGATCTCGACCGTGAACCGGTCGACGTCCCCGGTGAGCTCGACGTGCTCGCGCTCGAGCGGCGTCGGGTCGCGCCTCTCCCGCAACCACGGGGAGAACGTCTCGACGTCGATCACGTTCCGCGCGAGGTCGAACCGGTAGTAGCGCAGCATGCCCGCGCCCCCGTAGTAGCGGTCCTGGTAGTTGGTGACGTGCAGGTGCACGTCGTGGCCCGCGTCGTTCGTCAGCGTGGTGCGGCCCGACGGCCAGTAGTGCCCGCCGAGGGCCAGGAACACCTGGTCGTTGCCGCGGACCAGGCGGTCCCAGAGCCGGCTCCCGTGGTCGGAGAGCTGGGCGACCCCGTCGTCCTGCGCCCACACGAGATCGTGGGTGGTCAGCACGGTGGGCAGCGGGTGGGCGTCCAGCACGCGCTGCGCCCAGGCGAGCCCGGCGTCCGAGACCCGCCAGTCGAGGGCCAGCACGAGCCACTCCCGCCCGCCTCCCCGCACCACGTGCGCGCTGTTGTACCCGTCGGGCGACGACCCCCGGTACGTCGCCATCCGGGCGAACCGCCGCGGGCCGAAGGTGCGCAGGTAGGGGGTGTCGCCGCGCTGGTCGTCACCGCTCACGTCGTGGTTGCCCGCCAGCACGCTGTAGGACAGGCCGCCCGCGGCCTCGAACGCCTCCCGCGCCGCGCGCATCTCGGTCTCGGTGCCGTGCTCCGTGACGTCACCGAGGTGGGCCGTGAAGGCGATCTGGTCGCGGTGCCGCTCGCGCACCAGGTGGCGCAGCGTCGCCCGGACGGGCTCGGCGTCGGAGCCGCCCTCGTCGAGGAGGTACTGCGTGTCCGGCACGACGGCGAGCGTGAAGCGCAGGTCGCGACCCTCGGCCGGACCACGTCCCGCGACCGGGGAGGAGGGCGCGGCGGCCGACGCGGGCGCGGCGGAGGCGGCGGAGGCCGCCGACAGGACGGGGACGGCGGCGGCCGCCCGGAGCAGGGAGCGGCGGGAGAGCTGAGGATCCACGGCGCACAGCCTCCACGGACGGGCTGACGTCCGGGTGACGCGCGCCGGAACGGGGGCTGTCCGTGCGGCGACGGCTCGCTTTGGCCTTCGGGCGCTGATCGGTCTATGCTCAGGGGGCTCGCCCACCTGGGCGGACATTCTCGGGGCTGTGGCGCAGCTGGTAGCGCACCTGCATGGCATGCAGGGGGTCGGGGGTTCGAGTCCCCCCAGCTCCACCCGAGACACCGCGTCCCGCACACCGTGCGGGGCGCGGTTCGTCGTTCCGGGGTGTGTCACATCCCCGCACCGCCGCCTCGTCGGACCTCGTGAGAGCACCCGTCACGAGGAGAAGACATGGACATCGCGCTCTGGGTCGTCGCAGGACTGTTCGGCACCGGGTTCGTCGCCGGCGGCGCCGTGAAGCTGGCCTGGCGGTACGAGCGGTTCGCGGACGCCACCGGGTGGGCGCACGACTTCACGCCGGGCAAGGTCCGCGCCATGGGCGTGCTCGAGATCCTGGGCGGGCTCGGCATGACCCTGCCCGCGCTGGTCGGCGTGCTGCCCGGCCTCGTGCCGCTCGCCGCCTCGGGCATGGCCCTCTACATGGCCGGCGCGGGCACCGAGCGGGTCCGGCGCTCGGAGTGGACGCTCCTGCTCGGCGACGTCGCCTTCCTCGCCGCGATGCTCTTCGTGGCCTGGGGCCGCTTCGCGGTGGTCCCGTTCACCTGAGCCCTCGCGCCGCCACCCCGTCCAGGACGACGGCGAGGTGCCGCTCGAACCGCGGGTCGCCGTCGTCGCGCAGGTGCCCGGCCTGCTTCACGAGCGGGACCCCCTCCCCCAGCCACTCGTCGCGGCGGGCGGTCGAGTACCGGTCCGGGTCGGACTCGCGCGGCAGGCTGCGCTCCTGCTCCTCGATGACGAAGCCGACCACGAAGGCCACCACGAGGTCGATCGCGTCGTCCGCCTCGGTGAGCGTCATGCCCGCGGCCGTCCAGCGCTCGAGCCAGGGCTCCTTGAGCCGGACCAGCCCGGGGTCGGTGAGGCGCGTGCCGCTGAAGGTCCGCGCGCCGTCCCGGTGCCGCAGGAGCTCCGCCCGCAGCGCCCGTGCGTAGCCCGCGAGGTCGTCCCGCCAGCCCGCGCCCGGCGGGAGCAGCGCGACGGCGTCCGCGACGCGGCGCATCACCGTGGTGCTCATCTCGTCGAGCAGCTCCTGCTTGTTGCGCAGGTGCCAGTACAGCGCGGGCGGCCGGACGTCGAGCCGGGCGGCCAGCGACCGGACCGTGAGGCCTTCCATGCCCGTCTCGTCGAGCTGTTCGAGCGCCGCTGCCACGATCCGCTCCCGCGTGATCCCCTTCGCCATGGTTGACACCTTAACAACGTTCAGGCAACCTGGGGACATCGCGTCCTGAACTTAGTTAAGGAGATCCCGATGCGCGCAGCCGTCGTCACGTCCCCCGACCGGCCCCCGGCCCCCGCCGAGTTCCCCGAGCCCGAGACCCGGCCGGGGCAGGAGCCGCTGCACCTGGTCGGCGCGGGCCTGCACCACGTCGTCCGCGGGCTGGCCGCCGGGCGGCACTACGAGAGCACGAACGCCTACCCCCTGGTCCCCGGCGTCGACGCGGTGGCCCGCGCCGCCGACGGCCGGCTCGTCTACACCGGCTTCCCGCGCGCCCCGTGGGGCACCATGGCCGAACGGCTGGTCACGCCGTTCGCGCTCGACGTGCCCGACGGCGCCGACCCGCTCGCGGTCGCCGCGGGCATGAACCCCGCCATGTCCGGCTGGATGGTCCTCACCGCCCGCCGCGCCGAGGTCGGCCGGCTCGGCACCGTGCTCGTGCTCGGCGCCACCGGCATGTCGGGCTCGCTCGCGGTGCGGGCCGCGCTGGCGCTGGGCGCCGACCGCGTCCTGGCGGCCGGGCGGGACCGAACGGCGCTCGAGCGTCTCGCCGCGCTCGACGTGGTCCCCGTGCCGCTCGGCGAGGGCGGCGACCTGGCCCGGGCCGTGGCCCAGGAGCCGCCCACCCTCGTGCTCGACTTCGTCTGGGGGCCCGTCGCCGAGGCCGCGTTCGCCGCGCTCGCGCAGGTCCGCCCGGCGGACGGCGCACCGGAGACCGCGTACGCGCAGATCGGCTCGCTCGCCGGCGAGACGGCGGCCGTGCCCGCGTCGCTGCTGCGCAGCCGCCGGATCCGGGTCACCGGCAGCGGCATCGGCTCGGTCTCGCGCGAGGCGCTGCTCGCCGAGGCGCCCGCGATCCTCGACCGGTTCGCCGACGGGACGTTCGACGTGCCCTACACCGCCTACCCGCTGAGCGAGGTCGGCGCGGCGTGGGCGCACCGGGGCCGCGACCGCGTCGTCGTCGTGCCGGACAGCGCGGTCGCGGGCTGAGGGCGGCCACGGTGGAGAGGCGTGCCCTCGTGGTGGGGCTCGGGATCGCGGGCATGGCGGCGGCGATCGGGCTGCGGCAGGCCGGCTGGACGCCGGTCGTCGTCGAGCGGGCCGCCGCACGACGCCGGGGCGGCTACTTCGTCGGGCTCATGCCGGACGGCCGACGGGCGGCCGAGGAGCTCGGCGTGGCCCGCCACCTGCACGTGCGCAACCCGCCCGACGAGGCGCAGGCCTGGGAGCTCGACCGCCAGGGCGGCCGGGCGCCCGGCCTGGGCTTCCTGGACCAGCCCGGCCGGCCCGCCGCGGTGCTCCGCGGCGACATCGAGGAAGCGCTCTGGCGCACGCTCGCGGAGGGCCGGCACCCGCCCGACGTGCGGTTCGCGACCACGTGCACCGCAATCGACGACGACGGCGACCGCGCCGAGGTGCTGCTCGACCACGCGGGCCACCGGTACCGCGAGACGTTCGACCTGGTGGTCGGGGCGGACGGGCTGCGGTCCGGCGTCCGCCGCGCGGTGTTCGGCGACGGCCACCTGACCCGCTGGGGCGCCATGATCTGCGCGTTCGAGCTCCCGGACCAGGTACCGGCCTTCCACCCGCAGGACAGCGTCGTCAGCGCCCGGCCGGGCCGGGCGGCCTGGGTGTTCGCGTTCGCGGACCGCCCGCCGACGGCGCTGCTCACCTGGCGGACCCGCGACGCCGGGCGGCCGGCCGACCGCCAGGCCGGCGTCGCGCGGGTGCGGGACGCGTTCGCCGGGATGGACGACGCCGTGGTGCGGCACGTCCTCACGGGCCTGGAGCAGGCGCCCGAGCACCTCCTCGACTCGGTGCACCAGGTGAGGATGCCGCGCTGGAGCTCCGGCCGGGTCGTGCTGGTGGGCGATGCCGCCTGGTGCCTCACGCTCTACTCCGGCCACGGCGCGAGCACCGCGCTGCGCGGGGGCGCCGCCCTGGGCCGGGCACTGCGCGAGCACCCGGAGGACCTCGGCGCCGCGCTGACGGTGTGGGAGGCCGGGCTGCGCCCGGCCGTCCGCTCCCACCAGCGCGTCGCACGCCTCAAGCAGCAGCTCTTCGTCCCGTCCGGCCCGGTGGCCGCGGCGGCCCGGCGGGGCATCCTGCGCCTGGGCGCCGCGTCGCGGGCACGACGGTCGCAGAGCGCCGCCTGACACCCGTCAGCCGCGCGCCGCGCCGGGCCGCTCGACCCGCGCCACGAGGTCTCGGACGAACGCCTCGATCGTGGTCGGGGTGCACGTGTCGGCGCCGCGCGGCTGACGCATCGCGATCCGTCGCTCGGCGACGTCGAGGGTCATCGCGGTGGTGCCCGCCGCCATGTGCTCCGAGAAGCCGTCGGCGAGCAGCGCGTCGCGCATCGTCTCGGCGTCGATGCGGACGTAGGCGGCGTCCGGCATCCCGAGGGCGGCGGCGACCGCGGTGAGCTGTTCGAGCGTGATGTCGGCCGGCCCCTGCAGCTGGAGCACCCGCGTCGGCGGCACGCGCTGCCCGGTGAGGACGTCGGCCGCGACGGCCCCGATGTCCCGGGTGGCGATGGCAGGCAGCGGGAGGTCGCCGGGGATCAGGCCGTGGGCGCGCCCGGTGGCGCGGATCTCCTCGACGAGCGGCAGGGCGTTCTCCATGAACCAGCCCGGGCGCAGGTGGACGGTCTCCGGGACACCGAGGGCGTCGATGGCGTCCTCCAGGCGCCGGAGTCCCCAGACCGGGCCTCTGGCGCCGTCGTGGTTGGCGGCCCAGCCGCTGAGCGTGACGACGCGGCGCACCGTGGGCTGGTCCCGCAGCGCCCGGACGTTCGCGTCGATGACCCGGCGCAGGTGCGCCGGGTAGGACGCTGACACCGGCCAGCTCGGCGAGCTCCTCCCGGCGCAGGCCGGGGACGCGCCGGGACGTCCCGGAGGACGGCGCGATGCCGAGCTGCTCGGGCGTCACCGCGGCGCGCCGGGCGCGCAGGAACGCGCCGAGGCCGTCATCCGTGCCCCGCGGGGGTCGCTCGTCGCCCCAGAACAGGACCTGTGCGCCACCGGCGTCCAGCACGTAGCCGGTGTGGCCGGGCGTGTGCCCGTGCAGGTCGACCGCGGTGACGCCTGCAACCGGCCGGTCCCCGTACTCGACCACGCGCAGGCGGCCCGCGCGCCGGTACGGCTCCAGCGCCTGAGCGGCCCACGCGTGGATCTGCGCCTGCACGCCCTCGGCCCGCCCAGCGGTGTCGCGGTCGAGCCAGTGGGCGACGTCGGGGCGTGCCACGTGCACGACCGCCCGCAGGAACGCGGGCGCACCGTCGGGGGTCACCAGACCGAAGGCGTGGTCGGGGTGCAGGTGGGTGACGAGGACGTCGTCGACGTCCGCGGCCGTCAGGCCCGCCGCCCGGAGGTTGTCGAGCAGGTGACCCGTGCCCGGGCCCAGGGAGGTGCCCGCACCGGCGTCGACCAGCACGGTGCGGCCGGCGGCCGCGAACAGGAAGGCGTTGACCGCGGTCAGCAGGTCGCCCTCGGGCGGGAGGAACCCGTCGGCGAGGAGGTCGGCGAGGCGCTCGGGCCGTTCCCCGTGCATGTCCGAGGAGAGGATCGGCAGCGCGCCGTCCCAGACCGTCGTGACGACGGTCGAGCCGACCCGGGTCCGGGCGAAGCCCGGGGCCTGGACGGTGGGTGGGAGGACAGAGATCGTCATACGTCCATCGTTCGCGCTGCCGCGGCGGCGTACCACACCACGTCGTGGGTAGGCAGGACGAGGGGCCCGGCCGACGGCCGGGCCCCTCGTCGTCCGTCGCCGGGTCAGGCCGGCGTGAGCAGCCCGCCGGTCGCGGCCCGCGCCCGCTCGAGCCGCGCGGCGACGTCCTGCCAGCTGGCCAGGTTCCAGAACGCCTTCACGTAGTCCGCCTTGACGTTGAGGTAGTCCAGGTAGAACGCGTGCTCCCACATGTCGAGCATGAGCAGCGGCGTGATCCCGAGCGGCACGTTGGCCTGCTGGTCGAAGAGCTGGAACACCGCCAGGCGCTGCCCCACCGCGTCCCAGCCGAGCACCGCCCAGCCCGAGCCCTGGATGCCGGTCGCCACCGCGGCGAAGTGCGCCTGGAACGCGGCGAAGCTCCCGAACTGGTCGGCGATCGCGGCGGCGAGCTCACCCTCCGGCTCGCCGCCGCCCTCGGGCGAGAGGTTGTGCCAGAACACGGTGTGGTTCGTGTGCCCGCCGAGGTTGAACGCCAGGTTCTTCTCGTGCAGGTTCACCGCCGCCAGGTCGCCGGCCTCGCGCGCCTGGGCGAGCGCGTCGAGCGCGGCGTTGGCGCCCGCCACGTACGCGGCGTGGTGCTTGTCGTGGTGCAGCTCCATGATCCGCCCGCTGATGTGCGGCTCGAGCGCCGCGTAGTCGTAGGGCAGGTCAGGCAGGGTGTAGACGGGCATCGTCCTCGTCCTCTCGTGTGGATGTCCTACGACGCTAGGACCTGAACCTAGGTTGAGGTCAACGACCGCCCCACGTGACGCCCGCCACACCGAGCCTCACCACGACGTGCGCACGGTCACCAGGCTCTGCTCGAGGTCGCCGTAGCTGAACGAGTCCCCGCTCTGCAGCTGCTCCAGCTCCGCGCGGTCGTGCTCGACCCACACGACCCGGTCCCCCGCCGCGGCGACGTCGAGCCACGAGGTCGCTCCGTCGTCCGGACCGAGGGCGGTCAGGGCAGGGTCGGGGACGCCGTCGCGCGGCGCGAGGCGCAGGAAGAGGATGCGGTCGCCGTCGGCCCACACGACGCCGTCGTGGGTCGCGCCGACCGTCCACCCGCCGTCCTCGCGGACGACGGTGGCCTCGTGCGCGGCCGCGTCCAGTGCCACCATCCACGTCCCGACCTCGAACAGCACGGTGTCGCCCGACGCGAAGGCGTAGCTGTTCCACGCCAGCTCCTGGTCGACCTCGGCGAACGTCCGCAGGCCGTCCTCGACGGTGAGCAGCCCGACCTCGCTCGGCCCGTCGGCGGGGTTGCGCGTCACCACCACGCCGTCGGCGCCGTCCGAGACGGCGCACACGTCGGTCACCACGTCCCGCTCGACGGCGCCGTCCGGCGCGTCGAGGTCGACCAGGTCGACCCGGCCCATGCACCGGTCGACGGCGCCGAGGTCGTCGGTCAGGCGCACGATCGCGAGGGTCCGGCCGCCGGCCGCGATCTTCCAGAGGGTTCCCTCCGTCTCGCCCTCGAACCGGGCCACGGTGCGCACGCCGCCGTCCGGGTCCTGCACACGGACGGAGGCGGGCCCGAGATCGACGTCGCCGTCCACCCAGGCGACGTGCGTGTCGGTGAGAACAGGGTCGGGGACCGCCGCGTAGCGGCGCGGCTCCACCGCGGGGCCGGTCGCGGCGGCACTGAGCTGCCAGTGCTCGAACCCGTCACCGTCCGCGGCCGGGCGCACGAGCGCCGTCACCGGCTCGGAGCCCGCGGGGACGTCGGGGCGCGGCAGGGCCGCCGCCAGCGTCCCGTCCGCACGGACGGTGAACGGCACCTGCAGGGTCGAGCCGTAGGCGCCGCTCAGCATCACCGCCGGCGGGGTGCCGAGCTCCGCACGGTGCTCGGTGACGTGGTCGAGGCACTCGACGGCCGGCCGCGCGTCGTCGGCGTCCAGCGTGCGGACGACCGTGAAGTCACCGGTCGGCGCGTCGCCCGGGACCGGGACGGTCCGCGTCGGGTCCGGCGTCGGGACGTCCGTGCCCGCGCACGTGTCCGCGGGGAGGGCGGCCGCCGCCGGGACGTCGACGTCGCCCAGCCCGACGGCGTCGTCCGGCGCCGTCACCGCGCTCACGTCACGGACCGGGCCCTCGGCCTCCGTGTCGACTGGCACGCTGAACGTCGCCACGAGCCAGCGGTGCGCAGGACCGGTGACGGCGTCGAGCATCGGGACGCCGGTCGGTCCGTGCGCCAGCAGCGCCACGAGCGCGCACACCGCGACGGCCGCCGCGGCGAGCGCACGGTCGCGCCGCACCCGGCGGGCGACGGCCGCCTTGCTGCGGGTCAGTGTCTCCCGGCCGTCGAAGGTCGGCTCGTCCGCCGCCTCGGGGACGACGTCGGTGAGGAGGGTGCGCAGCCGTTCGAGCCCGCGCGAGCTCGCGGACTTCACCGTGCCGACGGAGCGCCCGATCTCCTGCGCGACCTGTGCCTCCGGCAGGTCGAGGACGTGCCGCAGCACCACGACGCGGCGCTGCTGCGGCGTGAGGGAGCCCAGCGCCCGCGCGAGCTCGTCGCGGAGCGAGACCCGTGCGGCGTGGTCGTCGGCGTGCGCCACGGGGAGGTGCTCGTCGCCGGGGACGTCCGTCAGCCTCGTGCGCCGCCACGTGTCCGTGCGCAGGTTGACGAGCACCTTGCGCGCGTACGCGCGCGGGTCGCCGTTCCGCGCCTTGTCCCAGCGCCGGTACACCCGCTCGAAGGTGCCCTGCACGAGGTCCTCGGCCAGGGTACGGTCGCCCGCGAGGAAGTACGCCGTCCGGAAGAGGTAGGGGCCGTGCGCCTCCACGAAGGCGACGAACTCCTCGTCCCGCGACGAGCCGCCCACCCGGACCTCGACCCGATCTGCCACAACTGTCTCCATGCCTGTGTCCACGCACCGCGACCCGCGGAGGTTGAGACGGTATCGGAGGCGATGGCCGGGGACGACGAAGGCCGCCCCTCCCTCGCGTGACGCGAGGGCCGGAACGGCCTCGGACGATGATCTCTGGGTGGAGCTGGGGGGACTCGAACCCCCGACCCCCTGCATGCCATGCAGGTGCGCTACCAGCTGCGCCACAGCCCCGAGATGGTCTCCCCCAGCCTTGCCGGCCGGGCGAGCGTCGTCAGTCTATGCAGACCGACGCCAGGGACCAAATCAGAATCCGGTGGGCTCGGTCACTGCCGCGCCTCCGGCCCGGACTGCCAGGTGTCGAGCGGGTAGCCGGCCCCGACGTTGTGCGCCACGAGCCGCCAGGCGGGCGTGGCCCCGGGGCCCGAGGCCCGCAGGTGCGACCAGTGCACGTTGTGCAGGCCGTGCAGGCCGCGCCACACGGCGGGGTCGAGACCCAGCAGCCGGGTGACGGCCTGTGTGATCGCCGACCCGTGCGAGACCACCACCAGGGTGTCCCCCGGGCTCAGCGTCTCGGCGTGCCGCAGCACCGACTCCTCCATGCGCCGCGCCACCGTGGCCTTGGACTCCACGCCCTCGACCGGCGGCTCGCCGCCGCTGCGCCACACGGCGTGCTCGGCCGGCCACCGCTCGGCGATCTCGGCGTCGGTCAGGCCCTCCCAGATGCCGAACGACCGCTCGCGCAGCCCGGCGTCGGTCAGGACGTCCAGGCCCACGTGCCGCGCGTACGCCGCGGCCGTGTCCCGGGCGCGCTCCAGGTCGCTGGAGACCACGAGGGTCGCCTTGTGCGACGCCGCGAGCGCCGTGGCACCCTGCTCCGCCTGCCACCGGCCGACCTCGTCCAGCGGGATGTCGATCTGGCCCTGCAGGCGCAGCCCGGCGTTGTAGGCCGTGCGCGCGTGGCGCAGCAGCACGATGGTCCCCGCTGTCACCGCTGCGGGTCTCCTGCCAGGTGGATCGCGCCGTCGTCCGGCTCGCGGTACTCGGAGGCGTCGCCACCGCCGCGGGCGTCCTCGGGCAGCTCGATGGCCGGGCAGTCCTTCCACAGCCGCTCGAGCGCGTAGTAGGTGCGGTCCTCGGCGTGCTGCACGTGCACCACGACGTCGCCGAAGTCGAGCAGGACCCAGCGGGCCTCCGCCTTGCCCTCCTGCCGGATGGGCTTGGCGCCCTCCTTGAACAGGGCGCGCTCGACGGCGTCGACGATCGCGGAGACCTGGCGCTCGCTCGCACCGGACGCGATGAGGAAGACGTCCGTGAGGACGAGCTGCTCGCTCACGTCGAGCGCGATGATCTCCTGCGCCTTGACGTCGCTCGCGGCGCGCGCCGCGACCACGGCGAGCTGGGTGGCGCGCTCGGTCGCCGTCATACGAGTCCTCCCGGGACGGTTGCCGAGGCGAGGCCTGGCAGGGTGTTCAGCCAGGCGGCCGCCTGGCCGTCGGTGACGGAGCTGTCGCCCTCGAGGACGAGCTTCCAGACCAGCAGGCCCAGCACGAACGCGACGACGACGAGGATGATGTAGTGCAGCCAGGTGTACTGCGGACCCTCGTCCTCCTCCTCGTCCCACTCGTCCTCGACCTCGCGGCGCGCCGACCGGGAGGGGGCGGCGGCGGGTGCGGGGAACGGCGGCTGACCGGGTCCGCCGACGGGCCCGGAGCCGGGCCGGGGCGGGAACGGCGAGTCGGGCTCGGCCGGGGCACCCGCCGGCGGGACGGACTGCGGCAGCGACTGCGGCGCCGAGGCCGGGCTCGCGGCCTCCCACGGCAGGGCGGGGGCAGGGGGCGCACCGGCGCCCGGGCGCTGCTGGCTGAGACCCCCCGGACGCGTGCCGAACGGCGA
>NZ_JABEMG010000044.1 GCF_013004695.1 Promicromonospora citrea | reverse complement strand
AGGGGCAGGTCGGGCGCGCGGGTGCCCACCAGCGGGTGCGCGCCGCGGGGACGCGCGTAGGCGACACCGAGCGCCGTGATGGTCAGCGCGGCGCGGCGGCGGGCGGCGCTCACGCGCGACACCGTCGCGACGACGACGCTGCGCAGGACGGCGGCCGCCGGCCCCGACGTCGTGGCGGTGCGCAGGATGCCGCCGCTGACGCGCAGCACCTGCCGCCCGACCGGGTGCCGCTCGGCCTCGTAGCTGTCGAGCAGGGCTGCGCGCTCGGCGGCCGGGAGGCGCAGGGCCGCCGCGAGCTTCCAGCCGAGGTTCGCGGCGTCCTGCATCCCGGTGTTCATGCCGAGGCCTCCGGCGGGGCTGTGCACGTGCGCGGCGTCGCCCGCCAGCAGCACGCGGCCCACGCGGTAGGTGGGCGCCTGGCGCTCGTCGGCGTGGAACCGGGACAGGAACCGCGGCTCGGTCATGCCGTGGTCGTCGCCCAGCGTGGCGCGGGCGATGGCGCGGACCTCCTCGAGGTCGACCGGCTCGCTCTCGCTCACGTCGCGCTCGCCGTGCCAGCCGATGAAGCGGTACCAGCCGTCGCCGAACGGGGCGAGGAAGCCGAGCGAACCGTTGCCTGCCGCCACGGCGAGTGTGTCCTCGGGCTCGCGGGCGAGCCGCACGTCGGCGAGCACCATGGAGCGGATGACCGAGCGGCCGGGGAACGGCACGCCGATCGCCTCCCGCACCGTCGAGCGCACGCCGTCGGTCCCGACCACGTACGCGGCGCGGACCGCCTGCCCGGACGCCGTCGTGACCGTCACGCCGTCGGCGTCCTGGACGAGGGCTGTCACCTCGGCCTCGTGACGGAACACGGCGCCCGCCTCCTCGGCGCGTCGGCGCAGCAGCCGCTCGACCTCGTACTGCGGCGTGACGAGCACGTACGGGTAGCGGGACGGCAGGTCGGCGAGGCTGACGGTGAGCCGCTGGAACAGGCGCAGACCCTGGATGCGGCGCCCGCGGGGGAGCAGGTCGTCCACCAACCCGCGCGCGTCGAGCACCTCGAGGCTGCGCGCGTGGACGGCGAACGCCCGCGTGAGGTTGCTGAGCCCGGCCGGGCGCCTCTCCAGGACGGTGACCCGCGCCCCGGCCGTCGCGAGGTCGCCCGCGAGCAGGAGTCCCGTCGGTCCGGCCCCCACCACGACGACGTCCGTGCCGGCCGGGTCGTCGGCACGGTTCCCGGCAGCCCTGCCGCTCGTGCTCTCCGCGTTCGTGGTCATGTCGTGCCTCCTGGTCGTCCGGTCGTGGTCCGTCTCGGTCAACATCCGTTGGCCAACGCTTGTTGACAACGGTAGGGCGCACGCTCCGAAGAAGTCAACGGGTGTTGGCCTACACTTGTGGGCATGGCAACCGGCGCAGAGACCCAGGCACCCCGGCGGCGGTCGGACGCGACCCGTGCCGCGATCCTCGAGGCGGCGCGCGAGCGCTTCGCGTCCGACGGCTACGAGCGTGCGACGGTGCGGTCCATCGCGCACGACGCCGCCATCGACCCGTCGATGGTCATGCGGTACTTCGGCTCGAAGGAAGGGCTGTTCGCGGCCGTCGTCGACGTCGAGCTCGACTTCCCCGACCTCGCGGGCACCGACCCGGGCTCCGTCGGTGTCGTGCTGGTGCGTCACTTCCTCGACCTGTGGGAGCGGGACGGCGTGCTGCGGACGCTGCTGCGGGTCGGCATGACCAACAGCGCGGGCGCCGACCGCCTGCGCGACGTGTTCCGGAGCCAGCTCGTGCCGGCCGCCCGCTCGTTCGGCCACCCGGACGCCGAGCGCCGCGCCGCTCTCGTCGCCTCCCAGGTGCTCGGCATGGCGGTGGTGCGCTACGTGCTGCGGCTCGAGCCGGCGGCCGCCCTGTCGCACGACGAGGTGGTGGCGTGGCTCGCGCCCACCGTGCAGCGGTACCTGACCGCCGAGGAGCCGTGAGCGGAAATCCCTTGCGCGCCCTCCGGGGTCGTGGCAGGATCGCCGGGCTCCTGCGGGCGTGCCGCGTGTGTGAGGGAGCGACCCGAAGGACTGTGATGACTGGCATCTCCCGGTACGAGACCACCTCGCGCTGACGCCTGCCCGCCGTACCTCGTCGTACCGCGCCCGGGCGTCGGCACAGCCGCCACCACCCGGGAGTCCTTCATGCCGTCCACCCCTTCCGTCGTGCTGCACGACGTCACTTTCGCCTGGCCCGACGGGTCCGTCGCGCTCGACCACGTCTCGGGCGCCTTCGGCCGCGGCCGCACGGGCCTGACGGGCCTCAACGGCGCCGGCAAGTCCACCCTGCTGCGTCTCGTCGCGGGCCTGCTCAGGCCCTCGTCCGGCCGCGTCGCCCTGAGCGGCGCCGCGGACCACCTCCCGCAGCGCCTCACGCTCGAGGTCGACGCGACGGTCGCCGACCTGCTCGGCATCACGCCCGTGGTCCGGGCGCTGCGCGCGATCGAGTCGGGCGACGTCGACCCGGCGCACTTCGACGTCGTCGGGCAGGACTGGGACGTCGAGGAGCGGGCCGTGGCGCTGCTCGCGTCCACCGGTCTGCCGACCGGCCTCGACCGTTCGGTCGCCACGCTGTCGGGCGGCGAGGCGATGCTCACGGCCATCACGGGCGTGCGGCTGCGCCAGGCGAGCGGCGCGGGCGCCGTCGCCCTGCTCGACGAGCCGACCAACAACCTGGACGGCGCCGCCCGCGAGCGCCTGTACGAGCTGGTGCGGGGGTGGCGCGGTGCCCTGGTCGTCGTCTCGCACGACCTGGCGCTGCTCGAGCTGATGGACGAGACGGCGGAGCTGCGTGCGGGGTCGCTGACGACGTTCGGCGGTCCGTACTCGGAGTACCGGGCGTGGCTGCAGGTGCAGCAGGAGGCAGCGGAGCAGGCGCTGCGCTCGGCCGAGCAGACGCTGCGGCGCGAGAGGCGCCAGCGGATCGAGGCGGAGGAGCGCATCGCGCACAGCGAGCGCAAGGGCCGCAAGGACGTCGCGAACCGCAAGTACGTCAAGGCCGTGATCAACGACCGGCGCAACAGTGCGGAGAAGTCGGCGGGCGCGCGGCGGGGGCTGCTGGACGACAAGGTCGAGAAGGCGCGTGCGGCGGTGGACCTCGCCGAGCGCGCGGTGCGGGACGACGACCGGATCGTCGTGGACCTGCCGGACCCGGAGGTGCCCGCGGGGCGCCGGCTCGCGGTCCTGCGGGGCGCCGACGGGCGCGAGGTCGTGGTGCAGGGCCCCGAGCGCATCGCGCTGACGGGGCCGAACGGGGTGGGCAAGACGACGCTGCTCGAGCGGCTGCTCTCCCGCGGGGGCACCGCCGGTGCGGGCGGCGTCGCGCCGGGGGCGGGCGGCGAGCTGCTGACCGACCGTGCCGCGTACCTGCCGCAGCGCGCGGACGTGCTGCCCGAGGACCTGCCGGTGCTGGAGGCGGTGCGGCAGGGCGCGCCGCACGTGCCGCCGGGTGAGCTGCGCAACCGGCTGGCGCGGTTCCTCGTGCGGGGTGCGGCGGTGGACCGGCCGGTGGCCACGCTGTCGGGCGGCGAGCGGTTCCGGGTGGCGCTGGCGAGCCTGCTGCTGGCGGACCCGCCCGCGCAGCTTCTCGTGCTGGACGAGCCGACGAACAACCTGGACATCGCCAGCACGGACCAGCTCGTGGACGCCCTGTCGGCCTACCGGGGCGCGTTGCTGGTGGTGAGCCACGACCGCGTGTTCCTCGACCGCCTCGGTCTGGACGCGGAGATCCGGCTGGACGCCGAGGGCCGGCTGACGGAACTGAGGTCGTGACTACGGGTTACCACGGATGACCCATATTTCACCCGGTCGTACGGTCTCCTGACATAGTTCCGAGCTCTGGGAGATGACGATGAAGACGAACCCGAAGCGACTCGGAGTCGTCGGTGCGGTGACCGCGGCGCTGCTCGCCGCCGGAGGGATGGCGGGCGCCACGGCCATGGAGATCAGCGGCCCACGGGTCGCGCCGCAGGCCGACGCCTCGCAGGAGGCGGGCGCCAAGCTCGCGGGTGCGCCCTACCTGTACCTCGGCTGGGGTGACCCGCAGGACGCGACCACGGTCATGTCCGAGACGGGCGTGTCGGCGTTCACGATGGCGTTCATGCTGTCCTCCGGCGGGTGCACCCCCGCATGGGACGGGCAGCGGCCCCTGGCCGGGGGCGTCGACGAGCAGACCATCGACGCGATCAAGGCGGCCGGCGGCCAGGTGCAGATCTCGTTCGGTGGCTGGTCGGGCAACAAGCTCGGGCCGGCGTGCTCGAGCCCCGAGGAGTTCGCCGGTGCGGTGCAGCAGGTCATCGACGCGCACGACCCCGACGTCGTGGACTTCGACATCGAGAACACGGACGAGCTGGAGGACTACGCGGTCCAGGACCGGATCCTGCAGGGGATCTCGATCGTCAAGCAGGACAACCCGGACGTGCAGGCGGTGGTGACCATCCCGACGTCGATCAGCGGGCCGGCGGGCGCGGGAGCGCGGCTCGTCGAGCGGGCTGCCGAGCTCGGCACGCCGATCGACAACTACACGGTCATGACGTTCGACTTCGGCGGATCCGACATGGTGGCGGACACGATCAGCGCGGCACAGGGCCTCAAGGACCAGCTGAAGGCCGCGCACGGCTGGTCGGACGCGGAGGCGTGGGCCCACACGGGGATCTCCGGGATGAACGGCGTGTCCGACGTCGGCGAGATCACCACGCCGGAGCAGTGGGAGCAGATCCGTGACTGGGCGAACGAGAACGGCCTGACGCGGTTCGCGTACTGGGCCGTCAACCGGGACCGCGGCTGCGAGGGCGGTGGGGTGACCTCCGACTGCAGCGGGATCGCGCAGGACGACCTCGCGTTCACGCGGATCACCGCGGGTTTCTGACCGCGGCGCCTCGCCGGCGGTACGGCCCGTCGTCGTCCATGTCGACGGCGGCGGGCCGTGTCGCGTGCGCGGGAAGCCGGGCCCTGTCGCGCCGGGCAGCGGTGACGTCGCGCGGAGCCTGCGTGGACACCGTGTGGTCGCTGTACGGGGAAGCCCCGATGTTGCGGCTGTCAAGGAAGTCGTACGGTTCCCTCACTTACAGGCTAGAAAGTGAGGGAGGGCGACCATGCAAGCACGTCTACGGCGCCGTGTCGTCGGCGGCCTCGCCGCACTGTCCGTGGCCCTGGTCACCGCGCTCGCGCTGGGCGGGGGCGCTCTGCCCGCGCAGGCGGCGACGGGCGCGATCACCGGGTACGGCGGCAAGTGCGTCGACGTCGCGGCGGCGAGCACCGCGAACGGCACGCAGATCCAGCTCTACAGCTGCAACGGGACGAACGCGCAGACGTGGGACGTGCGCGCCGACGGCACCGTCCGCGCACTCGGCAAGTGTCTCGACGTGGCGGGCGCCGCGTCCGCCAACGGCACGCGCGTGCAGCTGTGGGACTGCAACGGCACCGCTGCCCAGGCCTGGACGGCGGGAGCTGACGGAAGCCTCCGCGCGCTCGGGAAGTGTCTCGACGCCACGGGCCCCAGCTCGGCCGACGGCACGCCCCTGCAGCTCTGGGACTGCGCGGGCTCCGCGAACCAGCGCTGGACGCTGCCGTCCGGCGGCAGCAACCCCGGCCCGGACCCGGCGAAGATGCCGGCCGCGCCGTACCTCTACCTCGGCTGGGGCAACCCGCCGAGCGCGACCTCCGTCATGAGCCAGACCGGCATCCGGGCGTTCACCATGGCGTTCATCCTGTCCTCGGGCGGCTGCAACCCGGCGTGGGACGGCCAGCGCCCGCTCACCGGCGGCGTCGACCAGCAGACGATCAACGCGATCAAGGCGGCAGGCGGCCAGGTGCAGATCTCCTTCGGCGGCTGGTCCGGCAACAAGCTCGGCCCGAACTGCGCGACGCCCGCCGCGTTCGCCGGTGCCGTGCAGCGCGTCATCGACGCCCACCAGCCGCATGTCGTGGACTTCGACATCGAGAACACCGACGAGTTCGAGAACTACACCGTGCAGGACCGCATCCTGCAGGGTCTGATCATCGTCAAGCAGAACAACCCGAGCGTGAAGATCGCCGTCACGATCGGCACCGGCCGCGGTGGGCCCGAGGGCGCGGGCACCCGGCTCATCAACCGGGCGGCGCAGCTCGGCGTCCCGATCGACAACTACACGATCATGCCGTTCAACTTCGGCTCCTCGAACATCGCGCAGGACACGATCAGCGCGTCCGAGGGCCTGAAGAACCAGCTCAAGGCCGCCAACGGCTGGTCGGACGCCCAGGCGTACGCCCACATGGGCATCTCCGGCATGAACGGGACCTCCGACCAGGGCGAGATCACCACCACGGCGGCCTGGACGCAGATCCGTGACTACGCCCGGAACAACGGCCTGACGCGCTTCGCGTTCTGGTCCGTCAACCGGGACCAGCCGGGCTTCGACTTCACGCGCATCACGGCGGGCTTCTGATGCGCGCCCGGAGGAACGCCGGTGTGCGTGCGCTCGTCACCGGAGCAGTGACCGCCGCCCTGCTCCTGGCGACGGCGGTCACGGGGGCGACGGCGGGCACGGGCGTGGCGGGCTCCGCCGCGAGGTCCGTGCCGTCGGCCGCCGTCGGCCAGGCGGTCCCTGCACCGGTCGCCGCGGACGTGCCCACCACGTTCACGCACCCCGGCGTGCACGTGAGCCGGCCGCAGCTCGACTTCGTCCGGCAGCAGGTGCAGGCCGGGGCGCAGCCGTGGCGCAGGGCCTACGACGCCATGATGGCCAGCCGGTACGCGTCGCTCTCCTACACCCCGCACCCCCGCGCCGTCGTCGAGTGCGGGTCCTACTCCAACCCCAACAACGGCTGCACCGACGAGCGGGAGGACGCCATCGCGGCGTACACCCACGCGCTGGCCTGGTCGGTCACGCGCGACAGCCGGCACGCCCAGAAGGCGATCTCGATCATGAACGCGTGGTCGCCCGTCATCCGTGACCACACCAACTCCAACGCGCCGCTGCAGACGGCGTGGGCCGGGTCGGTGTGGCCGCGGGCCGCCGAGATCATCCGGTACACGGGGGCGGGCTGGGCCGCCGCCGACGTCGACCGGTTCGAGCGGATGCTGCGCGACGTCTACCTGCCCGAGGTGATCAACGGCTCCCGCAGCAACGGCAACTGGGAGCTGTCGATGATGGAGGCGGCCGTCGGCATCGCCGTCTTCCTCGACGACCGGAACGCGTACGCGGCCGCGAGGCAGACGTTCCTCGTGCGGGTGCCGGCGTTCATCTACCTGACCTCGGACGGGCCGGTGCCGCGCACCGTGCCCGGTACGGGGCGGGACACGCCCGACCAGATCTTCGCGTTCTGGCACAACCAGCGCACGCTGGTCAACGGGCTGGCGCAGGAGACCTGCCGGGACTTCACGCACACGGGGTACGGCATCTCGGCGATCTCGCACGTCGCGGAGACCGCCGCCATCCAGGGGGACGACCTCTACCCGCAGGTGGGGGAGCGGCTGCGGCACGCGCTCGGCTTCCACTCCACCTACCAGCGGGGTGCCGCCGTGCCGTCGTGGCTGTGCGGCGGCTCCGTGCACCTGGGCCTCGGCCCGGTCACGGAGGTCGGGTTCAACGCCCTGCACAACCGGCAGGGGTTCTCGATGACGAACACGCAGGCCCTGACGGAGTCCATGCGGCCGCAGGGCACGAACAACCTGTTCGTCGCCTGGGAGACCCTGACCCACGCGGACAACCCCCACGTCCTCCCCTGACCCTCCCCCCCGCCGAGGTAGTCACGTGGCGAGGTAGTCAGCCGGCGAGGTAGTCATCTGGCGAGGTAGTCACGCAGCGAGGTAGTCACCGGGCTCACGCTGGGTGACTACCTCGCCAACTGACTACCTCGCCACGTGACTACCTCGCCAACTGACTACCTCGGCAGCGTGTAGCGGGTGTGCATCTCGTAGTCCTTCTCCGGGCCCGTCACGTGCCAGGTTAGCTCCCACGACGTCGCGGGCCCGTCCGGCACGTCGACGTCGCCGCGGTACAGATCGCGGCCGCACGCGTGCTCGACCCTGCCCGGCGTCCACGGGTGGAAGTCGCGACCGTCCTCGAAGAGGACCCGCCAGGACGCCGATCCCGACGCACGGACCAGGTACAGCGTCCGCGACACCGGTGTGCTGCCCGACTCCCACCGCAGCGTGCCGTGCTCGTCCCAGCGGACGCGCCCGTCGTCCTCGCGCCGCAGCGTGGCCTGGCCGGTCACGGTGTACCGGGCGCCGTCGGCATGCACGACCTCGCGGTCGAGGTCCCAGGTGCCGACCAGCCGGAGAGGACTCACGGCGCCGATCCTACGCGCCCGCTCGGGACGCCCCGGAGCATGCGCACGCATGGTCCAGGATGGACCCCATGACGTCGACAGAGCAGACGAGCCGGCAGCCCGGCGCCGACCTCGACCCCGCCAACCCCTTCGCCGCCCCCTGGGCTCTGCCGTACGGGCTGCCCGACTTCGCCGCGATCCGCGAGGAGCACTACGAGCCCGCGGCGCTCGCGGGCATGGCGGCCCACCGCGCCGAGGTCGAGGCGATCGCCACCAACCCGGAGCCGCCGACCGTGGAGAACACGCTCGAGGCCCTCGAACGGTCCGGCAGCCTGCTCGACCGCGTGCTCACGGCGTTCCACAGCGTCCTGTCCGCCGACTCGACGCCCGGGCTCGAGGACATCCAGGAACGGCTCGCGCCCCTGCTCGCCGCGCACGAGGACGCCGTCGACCTCGACGCCCGGCTGTACACCCGGGTCAAGGCGCTCGCCGATGCGGCCGACACGGGCACCCTCACCCTCGAGCCCGACACCGCCTACCTGCTGCGGCGCCGCGTCACCCGGTTCGAGCGCTCGGGCATCGCGCTGCCCGAGCAGGAGCAGGCGCGCCTGCGCGAGCTCAACGCCCGCCTCACCACCCTCCAGGCGTCGTTCGGCCGCAAGCTCCTGGCCGGGGCCAACGAGGCCGGGGTGCTCGTGACCGACGAGACGCAGCTCGCCGGGCTCTCCGCCGACGCGCGCGCCGGCGCACGTGCCGCGGCGCAGGCCCGTGGGCAGGAGGGCTGGCTCCTGGAGATGCAGCTCTTCACGCACCAGAACGTGCTCGCCTCGCTCGAGGACGCCGACCTCCGCGAGCGGGTGCAGGCCGCCTCCATGGCGCGCGGCGCCACGGGCGGCGACACCGACACGCGCGAGGTGCTGCTCGAGATCGTCCGCCTGCGCGCCGAGCGCGCCCGCCTGCTCGGCTACGAGCACCACGCCGCGTACGTGGCCGCGGACACCACGGCGGGCAGCGCCGAGGCCGTCGCCGAGATGCTCGGCCGGCTCGCCCCGGCCGCCGTCGCGAACGCGCGCCGCGAGGCCGAGGCGCTCGCCGCGGTGGACGGCGCGCCGTCCGGCGGGGTGCGGGCCGCGGACTGGTCCTTCCTCAGCGAGAAGGTGCGCAAGGAGCGGTTCGACCTGGATGACGCCGCGCTGCGCCCCTACCTCGAGCTCGAGCGCGTCGTGCACGACGGCGTCTTGCGGGCCGCTCGCCTGCTGTTCGGGCTGTCGTTCACCGAGCGGACCGACCTCGCCGGCTACCACCCCGACGTGCGCGTGTTCGAGGTGTTCGACGCGCCGGAGCCGGGGGAGCCGGACACCGGACTCGGCCTGTTCCTCGGCGACTGGTACACGCGTGAGTCGAAGCGGGGCGGCGCGTGGATGAACAGCCTGGTGCGGCAGAACGCCCTGCTCGGCGAGCGGCCCGTGGTGATCAACAACCTGAACATCGTCAAGCCGCCGGCCGGCGAGCCCACCCTGCTCGTGTGGGACGAGGTCACCACGCTGTTCCACGAGTTCGGGCACGCGCTGCACGGCCTGCTCAGCGACGTGCGCTACCCGTCCCAGTCCGGCACGGCGGTGCCGCGCGACTTCGTCGAGTACCCCTCGCAGGTCAACGAGATGTGGGCCTGGGAGCCGCAGGTCCTCGCCGCGTTCGCCGTCCACCACGAGACGGGCGAGCCGATGCCCGCCCGGTGGGTCGAGACCATGCTCGCCTCGCGCACCTGGGGCGAGGGCTTCGCGACCACGGAGTACCTCGCCGCGGCCCTGCTCGACCAGGCGTGGCACCGCCTCACGCCCGAGCAGGTCCCCGCGTCCGCCGACGACGTGCTGTCGTTCGAGGCCACCGCGCTCGCGGACGCAGGTGTCGACCTCGCGGCCGTGCCGCCGCGCTACCGCACGACGTACTTCAACCACATCTTCGGCGGCGGCTACTCGGCCGGGTACTACTCGTACATCTGGTCCGAGGTGCTCGACGCCGACACCGTGGAGTGGTACCGGGAGAACGGTGGGCTGACGCGGGAGAACGGCGAGACCTTCCGGCGCCGGCTGCTGGCCCGCGGCGGGTCGCAGGACCCGCTCGCCTCGTTCGAGGACCTCCGGGGCCGCGCGGCGGACATCGCACCGCTGCTCGCGCGGCGCGGCCTGGCCTGAGCGGCGGCTCGCCCGAGCCACGGGACGGGCCGGCCCCGCGGACAGGACGGTGCGGACAGGACGGTGCGGACGGGGCAGCAGGTACGGTGGCGGCGTGACTTCGACCGCACCTGACCCCGCCCGCGCCGTCCCGACCGCCGCCGACGAGGTCGTCCGCATCTGTCAGGAGCTGATCCGGTTCGACACGTCGAACTACGGCACCGACGAGGGCCCGGGGGAGCGGGCCGCCGCCGAGTACGTGATGGAGCTGCTCCACGAGGTCGGCCTCGAGCCCGAGCTGTTCGAGTCCCGCCCCGGCCGCGCGTCCGTCGTCGTGCGGCTGGAGGGTCAGGACCCGGCCCGGCCCGCGCTCGTGCTCCACGGTCACCTCGACGTCGTGCCGGCCGCGAAGGACGACTGGTCGGTCGACCCGTTCGGCGGCGAGGAGACGGACGGCCTGCTGTGGGGCCGCGGCGCCGTCGACATGAAGGACATGGACGCGATGATCCTCGCCGTCGTGCGCCAGATGGCGCGCGAGGGCCGCAAGCCGTCGCGCGACGTCGTGGTGGCGTTCTTCGCCGACGAGGAGGCGGGCGGCGTGCACGGCGCCCGCTGGGCCGTCGACCACCGCCCCGAGCTCTTCGAGGGGGCCACCGAGGCGATCTCCGAGGTGGGTGGCTACTCGGTCGAGGTGGGCGGCAAGCGCGCCTACCTGCTCCAGACGGCGGAGAAGGGCATCGCGTGGCTCCGGCTGGTCGCCGAGGGGCGCGCCGGCCACGGCTCCCAGGTCAACGAGGACAACGCCGTCGCGGAGCTGGCGGCGGCCGTGGCCCGGATCGGGCAGCACGCCTGGCCGTACACGATCACGCCGACGGTCGAGGCGCTGCTGCGCGGTGTCGCCGACCTCACCGGACGACCGGTCGACCTCGCGGACCCGGCGTCGGTGGACGAGCTGGTCGCCGCCCTCGGGCCCGTGGCCAAGTTCGTGGGCGCGACGGTGCGCAACACGTCGAACCCGACCCAGCTCGAGGCGGGCTACAAGGCGAACGTCATCCCGGGTCGCGCGGAGGCGACGATCGACGTGCGGCTCCTGCCCGGGCAGGAGGAGGCAGGGATGGCGACGCTGCGCGAGCTCGCCGGGCCGCGCGTCCGGATCGAGCCGATCCACCTGGACACGGCCCTCGAGGTGCCGTTCAGCGGGTCGCTCGTCGACGCCATGGTGGCAGCGATCGACGCGGAGGACCCGGGGGCGACGGTGCTGCCCTACACGCTCTCGGGCGGCACGGACAACAAGTCGCTGCACCGGCTCGGCATCACGGGGTACGGCTTCGCGCCGCTGCAGCTCACCGGCGACCTCGACTTCGCGGGGATGTTCCACGGCGTCGACGAGCGTGTGCCGACCGAGGCCCTGAGGTTCGGCACGCGCGTGCTGGACCGCCTGCTGGCGACCTGCTGAACGCCGGTCGCGGGGCGGCCGTGGCGGCCGCCCCGCGACCGGGGGTCAGAGCGTCGAGCTGACCTTGATGATCTTGCGGCGCAGCCACACCTTGCGTCTGCCGCCGATGTAGAGACGGGTTCTCGCCAGCTCCCAGTGCCCGTACTCGGCTTCCTCGGTGAGCGCCCGGCGGGCGTCCGGCACCGTGGTGCCCGGGTCGAACGTCATGACGCGGTACTCGTACTGGCTGTGCTTGCGGAACAGGGAACCGTCTCTTGCCATGTGCACCGTCCTCTGGTCGCGGGTGGGGTCAGTTTATGCCGTTTTCGTGGCAGAGCGACGACGGGCTCCGATTTCGTGTGCCCATTGTGCTCCCGAGGGCGCTACCTTCAAGGCATGACCGTTGAACCGCGTGCCGCGCTCGACCGCCTCATCGCCGCTCTCGAGGCCCACCACCACGCGGTCGTCACTCGGCGGAGTGACGACGACCCTGCCGTCGACGACGCCTACGACGTGCTCGCCGACGCCTACGAGGTGTACGAGGAGTCCCTGGCCACGGTCTACGGCGAGGTGACGCCGTTCTACCTCGCCGACGAGGTGGACGACGACGATGACGACGACGAGGACGAGGACGACGATCTCGAGGACCTCGACCTCGACTTCGACGACGACCTCGAGGACCTCGACGACGACGCTGCCGAGGGGAGCGCGGCGGACCAGCCGCAGCCCGCCCGCCAGGGCTGAGCGGTCACCCGTGCGCCGGTCACCGGTGTCCGGGCCGGCCGGAGGTCACCAGCGTTCGGGGTAGCCGATGACGGGCGCCGACACGTCGTCGAGCGCCGCGTGCACCTCGTAGGGCAGCTCGAGCGACGCGGCCTCCAGCGACGAGCGCAGCTGGGCGGGCGTCCGCGCGCCCAGGATCGCCGAGGCGACGCCGTCGCGCTCGAGCAGCCACGCGAGCGCGACCTCGCCGGGCGTGCGGCCCAGGCCCTCCGCCGCGGTGGCGACGGCCTCGACGACGGCGGACGCCGACTCCTCGAGGTAGGGCTGCACGAAGCCGGCGAGCGCCCCCGCCGCGCGGGAGTCCGCCGGGATGGCGCGCCGGTACTTGCCGGTGAGCACGCCGCGGCCCAGCGGCGACCACGCGAGCAGGCCCGCGCCGACGGCGTCGGCGGCCGGGAGCACGTCGCGCTCGACGCCGCGCTGCAGCAGCGAGTACTCGAGCTCGACGGCCGCGAGGCCGACGTCGGGCTCGAGGAAGCCGGCGGCGCGTGCCGTCGCCCACCCGGGGTGGTTGCTCAGGCCCACGTACCGGGCGCGGCCGCTCGTGACGGCGATGCGCAGCGCGCCCGCCGTCTCCTCGAGCGAGGTGTTCGGGTCGGGGCAGGCGACGAGGAAGAGGTCGACGTGGTCGGTGCCCATGCGGGCCAGCGACTCGTCCAGGGTGTCCAGCAGCGCGCCGCGCGAGGCGTCCACGACGCGGCCGGGGCCGTCCGCGCGCGCCTCGGTACGGATCCCCGCCTTGGTGGTCAGGACGAGCTCGCGGCGGTCCACCTTGCCGGACAGCAGGGTGCCGATGACGCGCTCCGCGTCGCCGTCGGCGTAGCTGGCCGCGGTGTCGAGCAGGCTGCCGCCCGCGTCGAGGAAGTCCTTCACCTGTTCCGCCGCGTCGATCTCGTCGGTGTCGCGGCCCCATGTCATGGTCCCGAGCCCGAGCTCGGAGACCCGCAGGCCGGAGGCGCCCACGCGACGTCGTTCCATGGACGGCAGGCTACCCGCGCGGCTCGCCCGTGCGTCCGGAGGCGCGCCGTTGGGGTAGTGTCACCGCCCGTGACTGCGTGGGAAGCGATCCTTCTTGGCCTGGTGCAGGGCCTGACCGAGTTCCTCCCGATCTCCTCCTCTGCGCACCTGCGCATCGTCGGTGAGCTGATCGGGTCCAGCGATCCGGGGGCCGCGTTCACCGCGATCACGCAGATCGGCACCGAGGCGGCGGTCATCATCTACTACCGGAAGAAGATCGGCGCGATCCTCGTCGCGTGGTTCCGGGCGCTGACCGGCAGGAACGGCTCGGGCTGGCGCGCCCGCACGGGCCTGGGCCCCCGGCCGGGCTCCGTCGACGTGCGGCACGGCCGTGCGGGCGTCGTCGCGGACCACGACGCCGCGATGGGCTGGTACATCATCCTCGGCTCGATCCCGATCGTGGTGCTCGGCCTGCTGTTCGAGGACTACATCGAGACCACGCTGCGCAACCTGTGGCTCACCGTGGTCACGCTCGCGTTCTTCGGCCTGCTGCTCCTCCTGGCCGACGTCTTCGGCCGCCAGGAGCGCGAGCTGACGTCCCTGACCGGTCGCAGCGCGCTCTTCTTCGGCTTCGCGCAGGCGCTCGCCCTCGTGCCGGGCGTGTCCCGGTCGGGCGGCACCATCACGGCGGGCCTCACCATGGGCTTCAGCCGCAAGGCCGCGGCGGACTACTCGTTCCTGCTCGCGCTGCCCGCCGTGCTCGGGTCGGGCTTCTACCAGCTGTTCAAGACGCTCGGCGAGCCGCTGCCGGCCGGTGCGCCCGGCTGGGGCGCCACCGCGATCGCGACGCTCGTCGCCTTCGGTGTCGGCTACGCCGTCATCATCGGGTTCCTCAAGATCATCGGGAACTACTCGTACAAGCCGTTCGTGTTCTACCGCTTCGCGCTCGCGGGCGTGGTCGTCTGGCTGCTCATGTCGGGCACGATCGACGCGCACGGCGGGGTCGCGTAGACCACACCTCGGCGGCGCCCGCCGGCGCCTCCGATGGTCAAGGGCTGTCGGTGGCGGCGGTTATCGTTGGGGCCGTGCACGCCTGGCCCACGCCCCAAGTCCCGCAGCTCCCCGGCTCCCCGTCGGCGGCGCCGATCCGGGTCCACGACTCGTCCACCGGTGAGCTCGTGGAGGCGGCGCCCGGGCCGCAGGCCCGCCTCTACGCGTGCGGCATCACGCCCTACGACGCGACGCACATCGGGCACGCCAACACCTACGTCGCCTTCGACCTGCTGGTGCGCGCCTGGCTCGACGCGGGCAAGGAGGTCGTCTACGCCTCGAACGTGACCGACGTCGACGACCCGCTGCTCGAGCGCGCGCAGGAGACCGGCGTGGACTGGCGCGAGCTGGCCGCGTCGCAGGTCGCCCTGTTCCGCGAGGACATGACGGCGCTCGGCGTCGTGCCGCCGCGCACCTGGACCGGCGCGGTCGAGTCGGTGCCCGACGTCGCGCGCGCCGTCACCGCCCTCCTGGAGTCCGGCGCCGCCTACCGGGTGCCTCTCGAGCCCGGAGCCGGCGGCGACGCCCCCGACCTGGGGGACGTCTACGCCGACCTCACGGCCGACCCGGACTTCGGCGGCGTCGCCCGCCTGGACCGCGCGCAGGCGCTGGCCACGTTCGCCGAGCGCGGCGGCGACCCGGACCGCGACGGCAAGAAGGACGCGCTCGACCCGCTGCTGTGGCGGCGCGAGCGCCCGGGCGAGCCCGCCTGGGACGGCGGCCCGCTCGGTACGGGCAGGCCCGGCTGGCACATCGAGTGCGCCGTGATCGCGCGCGACGGCCTCGGGCTGGGCGGCGCGGACCGGCCGGGCGGTGCGCGGTTCGACGTGCAGGGCGGCGGCTGCGACCTCCTGTTCCCGCACCACGAGATGTCGACGTCCCACCTGCGGCTGCTCACGGCGGGGGAGGGCGTGCAGCCCGTCGCGGCGCGGACGCACGTGCACGCGGGCCTGGTGGCCTACCAGGGCGAGAAGATGAGCAAGTCGCTCGGCAACCTCGTGCTGGTCTCCCGCCTGCGCGAGGCCGGGCACGACCCGATGGCGATCCGCCTCGCGCTGCTGGCCCACCACTACCGCACCGAGTGGGAGTGGGACGATGCGACGTCGCTCGCGCGCGGCGAGGCACGCCTCACGCGGTGGCGCGACGCGGTCTCGGGCAACGGCGGTCCGTCGGCCGACGAGACGCTCGAGCGGATCCGTGCGGCGCTCGCCGACGACCTCGACGCGCCCTCGGCGCTGGCCGCCGTCGACGCGTGGGCCGAGCTGGCGCTCGACCCCGCCCGGGACACCTCGCAGGACGAGGAGGGTGCGCCCGGCGTCGTCGCGCGGGCGGTGAACGCCCTGCTCGGAGTGCGTCTCTGACGTTCCGGGGGTGCCCCTGCGGGGCCCGGGCAACCAGGTAGCCGATGGCCGCGGCAAACGCTTTCCGGGTTAGTTTTGGCCCCTGCTTCCGTTTGCATTTAACCCGGGGCAGGATGGGCGCATGACGGAGTACGAGGAAGACTTCACGGGTGAGACCCGGGTCACCGTCACGACGACGCCCCGGTGCAGCACGCGGTATCGCGTCGTACGCAACGGACCGGGGTACACGCCGGTCTACGACCGCGTCGAGGACGCAGCGCGGTGTCTCGAGACGTGGGTCGGCTACCACGGTCCTGACGCAGGAGTACGGATCGAGCCGATCCCGGCCGGCGCCTGAACCCGTACCGGACGGTGAGCACGGACGGATGAGCACGGACGGATGAGCACGGACGGACAGCACGAGGCCTGAGCCCCGCGGGGCTCAGGCCTCGTGCCGTCCGGGGGTCGCGGGTCCGCCCGCGACCGGTCAGAGCCCGGGCGTGTCCTTGCCGCCGTCCTTGCCGCCGATGTCCCGGCGGCGCAGGTAGCGCTCGAACTCGCGCGCGATGGCGTCACCGGACGCCTCGGGCAGCTCCGCGGTGTCCTTGGCCTCCTCGAGCTGGGCGACGTACTCGGAGATCTCCGAGTCCTCCGAGGCCAGCTCGTCCACGCCGTGCTGCCACGCCGCCGCGTCGTCGGGCAGCTCGCCCATCGGGACCGACTCGCCGAGGATCTCCTCGACACGGGTCAGGATGGCCAGGGTCGCCTTGGGGGAGGGCGGGTTGGCCACGTAGTGGGGCACCGCCGCCCACAGGCTCACCGACTGCAGGCCGCGCTCGGACGCCTCGTGCTGCAGCACGCCGACGATGCCCGTGGGGCCCTGGTAGGTGTTGGCCTCGATGTCGAGCACGGACTGCAGGCCCACGCTGTCCGACGTCGCGGTCATCGGGATCGGGCGCGTGTGCGGCACGTCGGCCAGCAGGGCGCCCAGGGTGATCACGGTGCGCACGCCGAGCTCCTCCGCGACCGTCAGGAGCTCGTCGCAGTACTTGCGCCACCGCATCGACGGCTCGACGCCGTGCACCAGCACGACCTTGCGCTCGCCCACCTGCGCCACCGACACGGAGGTCGTCGGCCAGCTGATCGAGCGCTTGCCGTCCTCGTCCAGCGAGATGTACGGCCGGTTGACCTGGAAGTCGTGGAACTCCTCGGGGTCGAGCTCCGTCACCTTCTCTGCGCCCCACACCTCGGCGAGGTGCGTGAGTGCCGTGGTGGCGGCACTGCCCGCGTCGTTCCAGCCCTCGAAGGCAGCGAGGAGCACGGTCTGGCGAGGCGAGGCCTGCTCCGGCTGCTCGTGATGCGCGTCGGTCATTGCCCCAGCCTAGGGCGTGGGGAGCGCGGCGTGGCGAGAGGCACCACCGCGTTCGCGGACGGGCGAATCGGCGTGTCGCGGCTCAGAGGGCGGGCACGCCGGCCCGCAGCGCGCCGCGGACCTGCACCTCGACGCCGCGCCACGTGCCGCTCCACAAGGTGTACCCGGGCTCGACCATGCGCTGGTCGATCGCGTGGTCGAGGCCGAGGGCACGGGCGATGCTCTCGCCGTCGTCCAGGTGCCAGGGCTGCAGGCAGACCCGCTCCGGGGTGACCGTCAGCACCTCGATCCAGTCGGCGCGCACGTGCCGGAGGAGGTCGATGACGTCGCCGAGCCGTTCGGTGACCGACTGCGAGGCAATGGGGTTCACGAGACTCTCCGGGGCGGGCGGGATCGGGTCACTTCCACTGTGCTCACTGCGGGCTCACGGCCTGCACACCTACTGTGCGGTGCCTGTCCGGGACGTGCCATCGGCAGCGCGCGGGACGTTTCGGTGATAGATACGTCCCTTGGGGGTGAAGCGTGTGAGGAACCAACGACTGGTCGCCGCGATGGCGCAGGCAGGTCTGAGCCAGGTGCGCCTGGCCGCCGCCGTGGGCGTGGACCCGAAGACGGTGGAGCGCTGGGTGGTGCAGGGCCGTACCCCGCACCCGCGGCACCGCGTGGCCGTGTCCGACGCGCTGGGGTGCGACGCCGCGGCGCTGTGGGGCGACGCCGACCGGGCCGAGGCGGCGACCCAGGAGATCGTCGGGGTGTACCCGGCGCGCCGCGCCGTCCCGTCGGGAACGTGGCGCGCGTTCCTCGCGGGCGTGGAGCAGCGGTTCGAGCTGCACGCGTTCGCCGCGACATTCCTGCCCGACCAGACGCTCGACCTCACCGCGGAGATCGTCTCCATGGCGGCGCGCGGCGTGCGGGTGCGGCTGCTGCTGGGCGACCCCGACGGCGCCGCCGTCGCGGTGCGCACCCGGGAGGAGGGCGGCACCGGCCTCGCCGGGCGCATCGCGCTCGTGCTGTCCTACCTCGCGCCGGCGCTCGGCACGCCCGGCGTCGAGGTGCGGCTGCACGACAGCACCCTGTACGCCACGACGTTCCGGTTCGACGACGACCTGCTGGTCAACACGCACGTCTGGGGGGCGCCTGCGGGCGCGAACCCCCTGCTCCACCTCAAGGACGGGCCGGAGGCGGCGATCGTGCCCGCCTACCAGGCCGGGTTCGAGCGGGTCTGGAGCATCGCGCAACCACTCGACGCATGGCCCCGGACGGAGGACTCGGACAGGGTGGCGTGATGGCGCGCTACGACTACTTCGACGACCCCGCCGCGCCGCCCGTGAACTCGGTCGTCCCGTCGGTCACGGTCGCGGTGCGCGACGACGTCGGACGGCTGCTGCTCATCCACCGCACCGACAACGACCTCTGGGCCCTGCCCGGCGGCGGCATCGATCCGGGCGAGACCGTGCGTCAGGCCGGGGTGCGGGAGACGGAGGAGGAGACCGGCTACCGCGTGCGGATCACGGGCCTCGTGGGGATCTACACCGACCCCCGGCACGTCATCGTGTACTCGGACGGCGAGGTGCGCGCCCAGTTCTCGATCTGCATGCGCGGCACGCTCACGGGCGGCGTCGCCCGGACGTCGGCGGAGTCCAGCGAGGTCGTCTGGCAGCAGGTGGACCGGCTCGGTGACCTCGCCATCCACCCGTCGATGCGGCTGCGGATCGCGCACGCGGTGGACCCGACGCGCACGGAGCCGTACCTCACCTGACGCCGGACCTGACGCCGGGTCCTGTCCTGGCGCCTGCCTCCTAGGGGGCCGGCCGCTCCAGCCGGCGCTCGACGCGGGCGACCAGCTGCCGCAGCCCGGGCTCGGCGTGCTGCATGCTGCGCCACACGAGGTGCCCCGGCGGGTAGCGGTCGTAGATGTGGGCGAACCGCTCGTCCACCGTGACCGCGTCGCCGCGTGCGGAGGTGGTGATGTCGCAGTAGGTGAGCAGGTCCAGCAGGTCCCCGGACGGCTCCGGGAACTCGTCGCTCAGCCGGTGGTCCAGCCCGCGCTCCGCGGCCTCGACCGTCGCCGACGTGTGGTGCGCGACCAGGCCGGTCAGTGCGTCCGGTGCCCCGAGCGAGCGCAGGTAGCGGGCGCCGTCGAGCTGGTGCAGGCCCGTGTCGCGCGCGGCGGCGGCATACCCCACGTCGTGCAGGTAGGCGGCCGTGACCAGCAGCGCGGGGCGGTCCAGCGCCCGCGCCACGTGCTCGGCCCGCCGCCCGACACCGAGGGAGTGGGCGAGCCGGTCGGAGCCCGGGTCGAAGACCTCGGCCAGCAGGGCCTGGGCACCCGCGGGGTCGATCTCCCGCGGGGTGTTTCCTCGCATCGGTTCACCGTAGGCCGCGTCGTGCCGGTCGGCGCGACGGACCGTCGTGCTCCGCGGCGTGGTCAGCACGGTGGTCGGCATGGTCCGGGTCGATGTGCGCATGAAGGCCCCCCGCCGTCACAGCTCCGGTCGTCCGTTGACCATCCAGTCACGGACCATCGCGGTCGCGCGGCGGTGGCCCGCCAGCGCGTCCTCGCGCGTCGCGTACAGCTCCGCGTACTGCTCGGTGCAGTCGAGCCTGTCGTCCGGGGCGAGCACGCCGTCGGGGTCGAGCCGCTCGACGAACACCATCGTCTCGTAGATCATCGGGGTGTGGTGCGGGTCGTCGGCGTGCACCGGCGCCGCGGGGTCGACCCCCGTCCAGACCGTCGACACGTGGTAGAACCCGACGACGTCGCGGGCCACGTGCCCGCTGCCCGCGCCCAGGCGCAGCACCGACCACTGGTCCTGCGTGATCGGGTTGCCGTCCAGGTCGTAGTACGTGCGCTGCGAGAGGCGCTCGAAGAAGTCGGGTCCGAACACGCTGTGCATCCCCCTTCGCTCGCGGCCCGGCCGGGCCGGCAGGCCGTCGATCGAGGGTCAGCATCGCGTACCCGGCCCGTCTGCGCGCGGTGGGGCGGTGGAGCGGCCCGCGCGGTGCGGCGTGGCGGGAGGTGCCCGGCGGGTCACCGGGCGTGTCGCGGGTGAGCTTCGCTAGGGTCACCGGCTGTGACCAGGTCTGTGACCAGCACGTCCGTCGTTCCCGCTGTCGTTCCTCCCTGCCCGGTGGCCGCATGAGGGGCGGGCTCGGGCAGCTCACCGCCGTCGTCCGTGGGCTCGTGGGCAGGGAAGCGGGCAGGGACGGGGTCGAGCCTGCCGACCGGCTCGACCGCTGGCGTACCCGGGACTGGCACGCCGCGCTGCTGGACCTGCCGCTCGACGAGCGGACGTACGAGGCCCGGTTCCGGGCGCCGCGGGCCCGGGAGATCGAGGACCTCTGGGCCTGGTGGACGGGGGCGGGGGAGGACCCGGACGGTTCCGGGGCGGCGACCCGGCCGGGTCCGGTCGCCCGCGGGTACCTCGGCGTCTACCTGCTCACGCTCGTGGCCGTGCACTGTTCCGACCGGGTGCGGTTCCACGGTGACGCGCGGCGCGAGGTCACGGTGGCCGGCGTCACGGCGGAGGACCTGAGCCGACGGCTCGTCGCCGATCCCGCCGTCCGGCGGGCGCTCGTCGCGCTCCACGCCCCGGCCGAGGTGGCCGGCCGGACGGGGTCGCCGGCCGAGCGGGAACGAGGCGAGCGGGCACGGCGCGAGTGGGACGGCCTCGATCTGGACAGCCTCGAGTTCTACCGGCACGGGACGACGTCCTTCATCCTCACGGGGCGGTGTGCGGAACCTGTCAGGGGCCGGACCGTCCGGTTCGCGCTGAAGTGCGTGATCCACCCGTACCTCGCGCTCCCGGCGATCGCCGAGGCGACCAGGGGCTACGCGTCCGAGCACGGTCGGCCGGACGCGACGGAGGGCTCGCCGGCCGCGCCGGTGTGGGCGAGCCACGACAGCTGGATCCTCATGGACCTGATCGAGGGTCCGACCCTCGAGGAGTACCTGGCGCACAGGTCGACGGGGCGTCCGGACCCCGCCCGCGAGATCCTGCGCCCGGTCGACACCGAGGCGCTGCGGCAGGTGGGCGCCCCGCTCCTGCGAGCGCTGGCCGAGCTGGAGGGCGAGGGGCGGCGGCACGACGACCTGGCGCCGTCGAACATCATCGTCGGCACCGACGGCGCGGGCGGCCTGCGCCTCCGCTTCGTCGACCTCGGCGTGAACCACCTGCACAGCCGCTCGATCCCGGGTGCGCTGCCGGGCGACGGCGCCTACGTCGCGCCCGAGGTGCGCCAGGACGGCACGAGCCACAGGGACGCCGACCTCTACTCGCTCGGCATGCTGCTCGTCGCGATCGCGGGTATCCCGCACACCGCCGACGGCACGGTGCCCGACCAGTTCTACGTCGCGTCGGTCGGACTGGCCCGGCTGCTGGAGGACCTGACCGACGCCGACCCGCGGCGCAGGCTCCTCGTCGTGCCCGTCGACCCGGCGCGCAACCGGTTCGAGCAGATCCTGCGGGTGTTCGAGGACGAGGTGGAGATCCTCGAGCAGGACGGGCGCGACCGCCCGCGTGGCCGGTTCCAGCGCGTGCGCGACCTCTCGCCCGGGGCGGGGACCGTCGGGCGCCAGCGACGCATGCTGCAGGTGCGCAGCGCGCAGGCGGCGCGCGCCACCGGCACGGCCGCCCACGTCGTGCACCTGCGCCAGGCGCGTCGTCTGCGCCGGTGGGCGTGGGCGTGCGCGGTGCTCCTGTGGGGCGTCACGGCGCTCGCGCTCACGTGGTGGTCCCGCGACCTGGGGCTCTCGTGGCAGGCGCGGTGGTTCGACGTCCTGGACGACGTGTCCGGCCGCGTGCTGCCGGATCTCGCGTTCCTCGACGACGTCCGGTCCGCCGGGTCGCCGGTGCCCGACCTCCTGGGCAACCTGCCCGTACGTCTCGTGACCGTCACCTTCGCGCTGGTGTGCGCTCGGCTGTACCTCAACGTGTTCGCCGAGGTGAGCACGATCGTCGCGCCCGTGCGGGGTTCCCGGCCGCCCGTGCGCGCGGTGGTGGCGGAGGCAGGCCTGCGCTCGCTCGCCGTGCTCCCCGCGTTCTACGCCCTGGTCCCGACGCTCCTGCACCGGGACCTCTGGCCGGTGTTCACGTTCGTCGGGATCCTCACGGTGGCTCTCGTGGTCCAGGCGTGCCTCGGGTTCGCGCACGACGCCAACGAGCGCGCCCGCGCGGCCGGGCTCTCGTCGGTGCCGCGCGGCGAGGTCCCCACGCTCGGCCGGCTGGAGGGGTGGCAGCCCGTCGTGGCGTTGTACCTCGTCCCGGTCGCCGTCATCGGCACGCTGCTGATGCTCGACGTGGTCCAGGACGAGCTCGTCTACGCCGGCTTCGTCAGCCTCATCAATGTCGGCATCTTCTATCTCAAGAGCGCGGGTACGGACGCGCCCATGATCCGCGCCGGGCTGGGGCGCGCGGTGCTCGCCGCGGAGCGCCTCGAACGTCTGCGGGGGGAAACCCGTCGCGCTGAACGAGATCCGAGGTGATTTGTGCCGAAATATCCGATAACTCCGCACGGGATCACACCGGTCGACGCGCGCGCCCCGGGAAGTCCGGGTGAGTATGAACGAATGCTCAACCTGCGAAACCACCGGCCGCTGTTCACGGCCGTCGGTGCCGTGCTCGTCGCGAGCACCGGGACCGGCATCGCCTGGTCCCAGGGCGGCGGCCACCGAGCGCCCGCCGACCAGCTGCTCGATGCCGTGGAGCACAGCGAGTCGACGATGCGCGGCTACCTCGACGAGGTGGGGGCCCGGTTCGACGAGATCGAGTCCGCCTCGGAGCCTGCCGAGCAGCAGCAGCTCGCCGCGGACCTCATGGCGGACGTGCCGGAGATCGCCGAGGACGTGCGGGACGAGGTCCTCGCCGCCCGCCAGGAGGCCACGGCGGTCGACCTGCCGGACGGCGGTGACCTCGACCGGGCGCGTGACGCCTACGTGGCCCACATGGACGCGTGGATCACGGAGTACGAGGAGGCGATCGTGACGCCTGCCGGGGTCGTCGAGATCGAGCCCGAGGTGAACGAGACGTTCGACGAGGCGGTCGCCGCGTTCGAGCGGACGGAGCTCGAGCGCGGCCAGGCGCGCCGCATGGAGAACCTGCTGGCCGACTGAGCCGGCACGGCTGTCCGCCCGCGGTCCGGCCGGGGTCCCCGGCCACCTACGATGAGGCCGTGCCCCGCGATCTCCCCGACATGCCCGCCGCCGTCCTCTTCGACATGGACGGCACCCTCGTCGACACCGAGCCGTACTGGATGCGCGCCGAGCGCGAGATCGTCGCACAGCACGGCGCGACGTGGACGCACGAGGACGCGCTCGCCGCGGTCGGCCAGGCGTTGCCGACCACCGGCACCATGCTGCGCGACGCCGGCGTCCGGCTCGAGCCCGCCGAGATCGTGACGTGGCTCGTCGCCCGCGTCAACGAGCAGCTCCGTGAGCGGGTGCCGTGGCGCCCCGGCGTGCCCGAGCTGCTCGCGGACCTGCGCGGGGCCGGCGTGCCGTGCGCGATCGTCACGATGTCCTACCGCAGCCAGGCGGAGGTCGTGGCCGCGGGCGTACCGGCGGGTACCTTCGCGCGCCTGGTGACGGGCGACGAGGTCGAGCGCGGCAAGCCGGACCCGGAGCCGTACCTGACCGGTGCCCGGCTGCTGGGCGTGCGGCCCGAGGACTGCGTGGCGATCGAGGACTCCGGTCCCGGCATCACGTCGGCGCTGGCGTCCGGCGCGCGCACGCTGGGCGTGCCCGCCGAGGTGCCCCTGCCGCCGCGTCCCGGCCTCAGCCGGGCGGCGTCGCTCAAGCAGGTCGACCTGGGTGTGCTGCGGCAGATCGCCGCGGGCGAGGTCGTGGACCTGCTGGGGGACTGATCCGGGGAGTGTCGCGGAGTCCGGCACGGTGCCCGGCGTCGGCCGGGCTCAGCCGGTGATGCCCAGCCGCAGCGCGACCGCGCCCTCGGGGATCTCGGGCGGTGTACCGCCGAACTCGGGGCACAGCTCCTGGTGCGCGCACCAGCCGCACAGCTTGGACCGGCGCGTGGGCCAGTGGCCGCTGCGGGCCGACTGCTCGATCCCCGACCAGATCGCACGGATCTTCTGCTCGGTGTGCTCGAGGTGCTCGGTCGTCGGCTCGCCGCGCAGCACCTGCCCGTCGCCGAGGTAGACGAGCTGCAGCATCGCGGGCAGCACCCCGCGCTCGCGCCACAGCACCAGGCCGTAGAACCGCATCTGGAACACGGCTGACGACTCGTACCCCGGACGCGGCGAGCGGCCCGTCTTGTAGTCGACCACGCGGACGGCGCCGTTCGGCGCCACGTCCAGGCGGTCGACGATGCCCCGCAGCAGCGGGCCGCCGTCGAGCTGTGACTCGACCAGCATCTCGCGCTCCGCGGGCTGGAGGCGGTTCGGGTCCTCGAGCGTGAAGTACGTGCCGAGCAGGGAACCGGCGCCCGCGAGCCAGCCCGCGCGGTCCTGCCCGTCCGGGCCCACGCCGTCGGTGAACAGCGAGGCGTACCGCTCGTCGGCCTCCAGCAGCCGGTCCCACTCGGCGGGCAGCAGGTCGTGTGCCGCGGCGAGCGTGCGCTCGCCCAGCGGGGCGTCGTACAGCCGCTCCAGGACCGCGTGCACCAGCGTGCCGCGCGCCGCGGCGGCCGACGGCGGCTCCGGCAGCCGGTCGACGGTGCGGAACCGGAACAGCAGCGGGCACTGCATGAAGTCGTTGGCGCGCGAGGGGGAGAGCGCGGGCGGCCTGGACGGCGCCGTCACAGCGGGTGCCGCGGGTGCCGTACCAGTCGTCAGGCCCTGCTCCGGGCCCACCTCCGTCGTCGTCATGCCCCCACCCTAGGTGCGGCCACCGACATCCCCCCGCAGCCGTCCACAGCGTGCCGCCGTCACCCGTGCCCCCGGCCGGATAGGTTGGTCCGGTGAGCACACCGGAGCCCGCCTCCAGCCCCGCACCCCGGCGCGCGCCCGCCCCGCAGCGCTCGAAGGGGTTCGTCGTCGGGCGCGTCGCCGGCGCGCCCGTGATCGTCACGCCGTCGTGGTTCCTCGCCGCGGTCGCGCTGACCTTCCTCTTCCTGCCCAGCGTGCAGGCGCGCGCGCCGCACCTCGGTGCGGGCGCCTACCTCGTGGCGTTCGTCTTCGTGCTGCTGCTGTTCGCCTCCGTGTTCCTGCACGAGGTGGCGCACGCGCTGGTCGCCCGGGCGCGCGGACAGAAGGTGACCGAGCTCGCGGTGACCCTCTGGGGCGGCCACACCGCCTACACCGGCGGTCTGCGCGGCCCGCTGGACGGCATCCTCGTCGCCGTGGTCGGCCCGCTGACCAACCTGGTGCTCGCGGCGGGCTTCTGGTTCGCCTTCCAGGCCTCGCCGGTGCTGAACGTCGCGACGTACCTGCTCTGGGCGGGCGCGCTGTCGAACGCGTTCGTCGGCTTCTTCAACCTGCTCCCGGGCCTGCCGCTGGACGGAGGACAGATCCTCGAGTCGCTCGTGTGGGCCGTGACCGGGCGGCGCACCACCGGGACGGTGGCCGCCGGCTGGGTGGGCCGCGTCGTCGCCGTCGGCGTGCTCGTGTGGGCGCTGGTGCTGCCGATCGTGCAGGGGGGCGGTCTCGACATCATGACCGTCGTCTGGTCGGCGCTCATCGGCGCGTTCCTCTGGGCCGGTGCCGGCGCGGCGATCACCAACGGCCGGCGCCGCGAGGCGGTCGAGGGGCTCTCGGCGGGCGTGCTCGCCGTGCCCGTGCTCGTGCTGCCGCTCGGTTCGACGGTGGCGGACGCGTTCAGCGCCCGCGCCGCCGCGGACAGGCCCCGTCGCGTCGTGGTCGTGGGGCACGGGGAGGTGCCGCTGGCCGTGGTCGACGACGACGCGGCCGCGGCCGTGCCGGAGGCGTCCCGGGCCGTCACGCAGGTCGACGCGGTCGCCGTGCCCTTCGTCCGCGGCTCCGAGGTGGCGACGGGCCTCGCGGGCACCGACCTGCTGGACCACCTGGCCGGCCGGTCGGGCGGTGCCCGGCTCGTCCCCGTGGTCGACGGTGGGCGCGTCACGGGCGTGCTCGACCTCGCCGACGTCGCCCGGGCGATCCGCGCCGCCTGACCCGCGCGGCCCGACCCGGCCCCAGCGCCTAGGATGGTCCGTCGTGACCACACCCACCGACAGCCCCACCGCCACCGGTGCGCAGCAGCGCCGCGGCCCGTTCCGCGTGGGCGACAAGGTCCAGCTGACCGACCCCAAGGGCCGCCTGCACACCATCACACTGCAGCCCGGCGGCACGTTCCACACGCACAAGGGTTACTTCAAGCACGAGCAGCTCATCGGGCAGCCCGAGGGCAGCGTCGTGACCAACACGGCCGAGGTCGAGTACCTCGCCCTGCGGCCGCTGCTGTCCGACTACGTGCTGTCCATGCCGCGCGGTGCCGCCGTCGTCTACCCGAAGGACGCCGCCCAGATCGTCGGCATGGCCGACATCTACCCGGGTGCCCGCGTCGTCGAGGCGGGCGTCGGCTCCGGCGCGCTGACCATGTCGCTCCTGCGCGCCGTCGGCGACGCGGGCCACGTGCACTCCATCGAGCGCCGCGAGGACTTCGCCGCCATCGCGCGCGGCAACGTCGAGACGTTCTTCGGCGGGCCGCACCCGGCGTGGGAGCTGTCGGTCGGTGACCTCGCCGACGTGCTGCCGCAGGTCGCCGAGCCCGGCTCGGTCGATCGGGTCGTGCTGGACATGCTCGCGCCGTGGGAGAACGTCGACGCCGTCGCCCGCGCGCTCGTCCCCGGCGGCGTGCTCGTCTGCTACGTGGCCACCACGACGCAGCTTTCGCGCACAGCGGAAGACCTGCGCGCCGACGGCCGGTTCGCGGAGCCCGCGGCCTTCGAGACGATGGTCCGGGGGTGGCACCTCGAGGGCCTGGCGGTCCGGCCGGAGCACCGGATGATCGGCCACACCGGCTTCCTGATCACGGCCCGCCGGCTGGCCGACGGCGTCGTCGCACCGGAGCGGAAACGGCGTCCTGCCAAGGGTGCGTACCCGGCGGCGCCCGACGGGGAGTGGACGCCGGAGGATCTCGGCGAGCGCGCCGTGTCGGACAAGAAGGTCCGCAAGGTGCGCCGTGACCTGGGCGTTGCGCCGCAGGACGGCGACGCCCCGCCCGCGTGAACGGCCTGTAACGATCGGGTACTCCGCACGTCTCAAACGGGTGTTCTTACTCCCGGTGTGTCGGTGACTGTGCTTAGAGTGCTGTTCTCGGAGGCGTTTGCGTCATATGGTCGCCTCCCGGGCCCTACGAGAGGGGATGTCATGACCGAGAGCACGTCAGGCTACAACCATCCCGAGAACGAATCTTTGCCGAGCCGCGACTACGAGCGCCAGATCGCCCTCCTCTCAGCCAAGAACGAGCGTCTCGCGGAAGCCCTCCGCGCGGCGCGCGACCAGATCGTCGAGCTCAAGAAACAGCTCGACGACCTGGCCAAGCCGCCGGGGACGTACGCCGTGTTCCTGGGCGCCCACCCCGACGGGTCGGTGGACATCTCGTCGGCGGGTCGCAAGATGCACGTCTCCGCGAGCCCCAGCCTTGACGTCACGCGCCTGCTTCCCGGGCAGGAGGTGAAGCTGAACGAGGCGATGACCGTGGTCGGTGCCGGCGACTACGAGCGCACGGGCGAGCTGGTCACCGTCAAGGAGCTGCTGGGCGGCGACCGCGTGCTCGTCGTGGGCCGCGCCGACGAGGAGCGCGTCGTGCGGCTCGCCGGGTCGGTCATGGACGTGCCCCTGCGCGTGGGTGACTCCCTGACCGTCGACACCCGCAGCGGGTTCGTCTTCGAGGTCGTGCCCAAGTCCGAGGTCGAGGAGCTGGTCCTCGAGGAGGTCCCGGACATCCAGTACGAGGACATCGGTGGCCTGGGCCCGCAGATCGAGGCGATCCGGGACGCGGTCGAGCTGCCCTTCGCGCACCCCGACCTCTTCCGCGAGCACGGGCTGCGCCCGCCCAAGGGCGTCCTGCTGTACGGCCCGCCCGGCTGCGGCAAGACGCTCATCGCCAAGGCCGTCGCCCACTCGCTGGCCGGGATGGTCGCGCGCGCCAACGGCGGCAACCCCGAGGTGAAGAGCTACTTCCTCAACGTCAAGGGCCCCGAGCTCCTCAACAAGTACGTGGGCGAGACCGAGCGGCACATCCGCCTGATCTTCGCCCGCGCCCGGGAGAAGGCCAGCCAGGGCATGCCCGTCGTCGTCTTCTTCGACGAGATGGAGTCGCTGTTCCGCACGCGCGGCACCGGTCTCTCCTCGGACGTCGAGACGACGATCGTGCCGCAGCTGCTCGCCGAGATCGACGGCGTCGAGCGGCTCGACAACGTCATCGTCATCGGCGCCTCCAACCGCGAGGACATGATCGACCCCGCCATCCTGCGGCCCGGCCGCCTGGACGTGAAGATCAAGATCGAGCGGCCGGACGCCGAGGGCGCCAAGGAGATCTTCGGCAAGTACCTCACCAAGGAGCTGCCGGTCCACCAGGACGACCTCGCCGAGTACGGCAACAACGTCAGCGAGGCCCTGGACGGCATGATCACGTCGGTCGTCGAGCGCATGTACTCCGAGGACGAGGAGAACCAGTTCCTCGAGGTCACCTACGCGTCGGGCGACAAGGAGACCCTGTTCTTCAAGGACTTCAACTCGGGCGCCATGATCCAGAACGTCGTGGACCGGGCCAAGAAGAACGCGATCAAGGACTTCCTGTCCACCGGTCAGAAGGGCATCCGCGTGGAGCACCTGCTGACCGCGTGCGTCGACGAGTTCAAGGAGAACGAGGACCTCCCGAACACGACCAACCCCGACGACTGGGCCCGCATCAGCGGCAAGAAGGGCGAGCGCATCGTCTTCATCCGCACGATCGTCCAGAAGAAGGGCGAGGGTTCGACGCCGCGCACCATCGACACCGTCCAGAACACCGGTCAGTACCTCTGACGACCATCGGGACAGGGTCCGTGCCCGCCGCTCGGCGGGCACGGACCCTACCTCACCAACGGGACTACTCCGGCATAGGGTGGTGGACGTGAGCGTGCGTCGAGTGATGGGTATCGAGACCGAGTACGGAGTGCTGCAGCCGGGCCGCCCCCTGGCCAACCCCATGCTGCTGTCGAGCCAGGTGGTGACGACCTACCGGGCGATCTCCACGCGGGAGGACGGCCGGGGCGCCAAGGCCCGCTGGGACTACGACGACGAGGACCCGCTGCAGGACGCGCGCGGGTTCCACCTCGACCGTGCCTCGGCCCAGCCGTCGATGCTGACCGACGACCCGACGGCGCCCGCGCCGCCGGGCCCCGTGGACGGGCCTGCGCACGGCCCGGTGACCGGGCAGGTGCCGGTCGTCGAGCCGGGCGTGCCCGGCCGCGGTCGCCGCCGCAACGGCTCGACGCAGGAGGTCGAGCGTCCGCCCGCGGAGGACTACGACGACCCGAGCGCGGCGAACGTGATCCTCACCAACGGCGCGCGCCTGTACGTCGACCACGCCCACCCCGAGTACTCCTCGCCCGAGGTCATGACGCCGCAGGACGTGGTGCGCTGGGACGTGGCGGGCGAGCGCGTCATGCTCGCCGCGCTGCGCGAGCTGTCGTCGTTCCCGGGCAGCGAGGTCGTGCTCTACAAGAACAACGTGGACGGCAAGGGCGCGAGCTACGGCACCCACGAGAACTACCTCGTGGACCGCGCGCTGCCCTTCACCACGCTCGCCGAGCTGATCACGCCGTTCCTCGTCACGCGCCAGGTGTTCGCCGGGTCGGGCCGCGTCGGGCTCGGCGTCACGAGCGGCACCGCCGGCTACCAGATCTCGCAGCGCGCCGACTACATCGAGGCCGAGATCGGCCTGGAGACCACGCTGCGGCGGCCGATCGTCAACACGCGCGACGAGCCGCACGCGGACCGCCAGCGGTGGCGCCGCCTGCACCTCATCATGGGCGACGCGAACTGCATGGAGGTGCCGACCTACCTCAAGACCGGCACGACGTCGCTCGTGCTGTGGGTGCTCGAGCACCTCGACGAGCTCGCCGACGCCGGCGTGGACGCCCGCGCGGAGCTCGGCGCCCTGCGGCTGCTCTCACCGGTCACGGACGTGCAGAAGGTCTCGCGCGACCTCGACCTGTCCGCACCGCTCGACCTGGCCGACGGCCGCACGATGACGGCGCTCGAGATCCAGGGCGAGGTGGCCGACGTCGTGCGGCGCTCGCTCAAGGTGCTCGGCACGGACGCGGAGTCCGACGCGGTGCTGGACCGCTGGGCCTCGGTGGTCGAGCGGCTCGGCACCGACCCGGCCTCGTGCGCGCGGGAGGTGGAGTGGCTCGCCAAGCTGCGGCTGCTGGACCGCCTGCGCTCGCGTGACGGCCTCGACTGGGGCCACCCGCGCCTGCACGCCATGGACCTGCAGTGGTCCGACGTGCGGCCGGAGCGCGGCATCTACCACCGACTGCTGGCCAAGGGCGCCGTCGACCGCGTCGTCGACGAGGAGAGCGTCGCCCGCGCCGTGCAGCACCCGCCGACCGATACGCGCGCCTACTTCCGCGGCGAGGTGATGGCGCGGTACGGGGACCAGGTCTCGGCGGCGAGCTGGGACTCGGTCATCTTCGACGTCGACGGCACGCAGGCGCTGCAGCGCGTGCCGATGCTCGACCCGACGCGCGGCACCCGCCGCCACATCGGCGCGCTGCTCGAGGCGAGCCCCGACGCGAGCGCGCTGTTGGCGGGACTCTCCGGACGGAGGTGACGGGGGATGTCGGTGTCACCGCCTAGTGTCGGGACCTAGCGAAGCCTAGGCTTGCGGACCAGCGTTACGTCAGAGAATCACCAGGAGGCGATCATGGCCGGTCAGGAAAGAATCAACCCGTCACACGAGGACCGCACTCCGGACGACGACGTCGAGACGCCGGCGCCGGCCGCCGCGTCCGCCCAGAAGGACGACGACGAGGTCGACGCCCTGCTCGAGGAGATCGACGAGGTGCTGGAGACGAACGCCGAGTCGTTCGTGCGTGGATTCGTCCAGAAGGGTGGGCAGTGAACCTGAACGCAGACCGCACCGCAGGACGACTCCCGGACGCCTTCCTGCGTCCGGGATCGTCGTCCTTCGTGGACTTCCTGGCCGAGCACGCCCCCGACCGGCTGCCCGGGAACCGCACCGTGCCCGCGGGCACGACGGACCCGGCGGCCCTGTCCCCGCACGCGACGACCATCGTGGCCGTGACCTTCGAGGGCGGCGTGCTCCTCGCGGGTGACCGCCGCGCGACCGCGGGCCCGATGATCGCCAGCCGGAGCATCGAGAAGGTGTTCCCGGCCGACGAGTACTCGGCGGTCGGCATCGCGGGCTCCGCGGGCATCGGCCTGGAGCTGGTGCGCCTGTTCCAGCTCGAGCTGGAGCACTACGAGAAGATCGAGGGCTCGCTGCTGTCCCTCACGGGCAAGGCGAACCGCCTGGCGACCATGCTGCGGGGCAACCTGTCCATGGCGATGCAGGGCCTCGCGGTGGTGCCGCTGTTCGCGGGCTACGACCTGGACAAGGGCGTCGGCCGCATCTTCAGCTACGACGCCACCGGCGGGCGGTACGAGGAGCACGAGCACCACGGCGTGGGCTCGGGCTCGCTGTTCGCGCGCGGCGCCCTGAAGAAGCTGTGGCGGCGCGGCATGGACGGCGACGACGCGGTCCGGGTGGCCGTCGAGGCGCTGTACGACGCGGCGGACGACGACTCGGCGACGGGCGGGCCCGACACCGTCCGTGGCATCTTCCCCGTGGTCGCGCTCGTGACGGCCGACGGGTACCGGCGGGTCGGGGACGACGAGGTGGCGCGCTTCGCCCAGGAGATCGTGGAGCAGCGCCGGGAGAGGGGGAACCTCGCATGAACATGCCGTTCTACGTCTCGCCCGAGCAACTGATGAAGGACCGGGCGGACTTCGCCCGGAAGGGCATCGCGCGCGGCCGGTCCGTCGTGGTGCTCGCCTACGCCGGCGGCATCGCGTTCGCCACGGAGAACCCGTCGCGGGCGCTGCACAAGATCTCGGAGATCTACGACCGCATCGGCTTCGCCGCGGTGGGCAAGTACAACGAGTTCGAGAACCTGCGGGTGGCCGGCGTGCGCTACGCCGACATGCGCGGGTACTCCTACGACCGGTCCGACGTGACGGCCCGCGGCCTGGCGAACGCGTACGCGCAGACGCTCGGCACGGTGTTCATCACGGAGTCCAAGCCGCTCGAGGTCGAGATCGTGGTCGCGGAGGTGGGCGCGCAGCCCGCCGACGACCAGATCTACCGCCTCACCTACGACGGCACGGTGGCCGACGAGCACGGGTTCGTCGTCATGGGCGGCCAGGCCGAGCAGCTCGGCCGGAAGGTCAAGGAGGGCTGGCGCGAGGACCTGTCGCTGGGGGAGGCGCTGCGGCTGGCCGTCGCGGCGCTCGGCTCGGGCGAGGGCGGCACGCCCCGGACGATCGAGGCGGCGCAGCTCGAGGTCGCGGTCCTGGAGCGCGACCGGCCGCGGCGCGCGTTCCGGCGGCTCACCGGCCAGGTGCTGGCCGACCTGCTGGCCGAGGGGGCCGACGGGTCGATCTCCACCCTGC